>JANOHG010000622.1:0-1733 GCA_031406375.1 Archangiaceae bacterium
CCTCTTCGGGTGGTTCGTCGTCGTTGGCACCAGCAACGCGGTCAACCTCACCGACGGGCTCGATGGGTTGGCGATCGCGCCGACGATCGTCGCGGCGGTCACCTTCGCGGTCCTCTGTTACGTCGCCGGTACGACCGTTGCGATCGCCGACATCGTCCACACCGGCGGAACTCCGAAGCTCGTGGGGGTGCCGCTGCACGAGTACTTGGGCATCGCCAAAGTGCAGGGTGGCGCAGAGCTCGCGGTGTTCTGTGCGTCAATCGTCGGCGCGGGGATCAGCTTCCTCTGGTTCAACGCGTACCCTGCCTCGGTGTTCATGGGCGACGTCGGTTCGCTCGCGCTCGGCGGTGCGTTGGGCACCCTCGCTGTCCTGAGCAAGAATGAGGTGGCGAGCGGGATTATTCACGGCGTGTTCCTCGCCGAGATCCTCTCGGTGATGATCCAAGTCACCTCGTTCAAGACCACCGGCAAGCGCGTCTTCAAGATGGCGCCGATGCACCACCACTTTGAGCTCAAAGGAATGGACGAGCCAAAGATCATCGTCCGCTTCTGGATCGCTTCAATCCTCTGCAGCGGAGTCGCGCTGCTCTCGCTGAAGCTCAGATAGCCATGTCCTTTCACCCCAAGACGGCCGCCATCCTGGGCCTCGGTAAGTCGGGCCGCGCTGCGATCGCGCTGCTACAGGGTCGTGGCACGCGCATCACGGCGTTCGATGAGAAGGCGCCACAGTTGCCCCACGCATTCGACTGCCAGATCGGACCTCTTCCAGAGAAGTTCTGGGAAGGTCACGAGGTCGTCGTCGTGTCTCCCGGAATCCCGCTTTCCAAGCCCCAGCTCGTCGCTGCCCGCGCTGCGGGCGCCGAGCTGATTGGCGAAATCGAGCTCGCCTGGCGCTGTCTTCCGCTAGGCACCGGCCCCGTGCTTGGAATCACCGGCACCAACGGCAAGAGCACCACCACCGCGCTGCTGGGTGAGCTGTGCAACCAGGGTGGCAAGAAGACGTTCATCGGAGGGAACCTTGGGCGGCCGTTCGCCGAAGCGTGCGCCGAACGCTACGACCTTCACGTCGTCGAACTGTCGAGCTTCATGCTCGAGGGCATCTCGACCGCGCGCTTTCTTGGAGCCGCGCTGCTCAACCTCACCCCGGATCACCTCGATCGTTACCCGACCCACGAGGCGTACACAGCGGCAAAAGGGCGGATCTTCCTCAACGCGCCGAACGGCGGGTTCGCGGTCGTCAACGCCGATGACTCCGACGCGGTTCGGATTTGCCGCGCTGCCAAGGTGCCGACCTACGCGTTCAGCCTCGAACCGCGCCGCACCCACCCCGGCTTTTCGGGCCTCATCGTCGGTGAAGGCAACACCTTCTCGATGCTGTTCGGTGACCATTCGCCCTTTACGGTCAACAATCGCGCGCTCCGCGGCGCCCACAATCTGCAGAACGCGATGGCAGCTTCGATGATGGCGAGTCTGGCCGGAATCGACGACGCCGCGATTCAGCGTGGCCTCGATTCGTATCCAGGCCTGCCCCATCGCCTCGAGCTCGTCCGCGAGCTCGACGGCGTCGATTGGGTCAATGACTCGAAGGCGACCAACGTTGACTCGTCGGTGGTTGCGCTCAAGGCGATCGCCGAGAAGATCTGGCTCATCGCTGGCGGAAAAGGAAAGGGCGCGCCGTATGCGCCGATGGTCGATGCTTCGAAGGGAAAGCTGCTGGGTGTGCTCACCATCGG
>JANOHG010000638.1:0-1868 GCA_031406375.1 Archangiaceae bacterium
TGGGCGTGGTCGTCTTCCTGCTTTCGGCGGTGCTGGCTCCAGGCCAATTCAACAGCGCAGTTCCTTACGCGCTGGCAGGCCTGACGGCGGCCGGCGCAAAGGTGATTGTCTCGCTGCTCTGGGCCGACACAGTCAACGCTCCCGCCCCAGCCTCGGCGTCCTTCTACCGCGACCCAGCGCTCGATCGTCCGTACAGCCGGGTTTGGTGGTGAAGGCGAAGCGACAAGGAAAGCAGCCAGCGCCGACCGTGCGCGCGCTGGCGTACAAAGTCATCGAGCTTTCGGTGGTCGACGAAGCGACGATAGAACGGACCCTGAACGAATGGGTGTGCCAAGGGTGGAAGCTCGACGGAATCCAGTTTGCAATGCGCGAGTCGTCGAAGCGACCTTCGATGGCCTTCGTGCTTTTTACCCGTGAAAAGCGCGCGGCTGCTGCCTTCGAGGACGAGCGCGAGCATCTGGCGGCAGATAAAGCGAAGATGGGGTCGGAAGTGAGTGCCTGGGAACGGTTGGCCCAGCTGGCAGGAGACGATGACCGGTGAGCAGTTTTCGAAAATCGCTGCATGTGGTTGGCGAAGAAGAGGGGTCGCCCTACCCGAAGGCCTCGTTGTTCCTTCGCGGGTGGGCTCGGGCGATCGATTTGGCGATCGCGTGGGTGCTCTATGTCAGCACCGGCCCCGCGGGCGTGGTGGTTGCGCTGCTCTACCTGTTATTCGCCGACGGAATGTTGCAGGGGCAAAGCCTGGGCAAGAAGCTCTTTGGCGTGAAGGTCATCTTCCTTCCTACCCGACAGGGCGCGCGCCACCGCGACAGCGTGCTGCGAAATTCTCCGTTCGGGCTGGTGATCATTCTCGGAATGATGCCCGAGCTTGGCCTGCGTGCGTTCATCGCTGGCGTCGTCGTGGTCGGTGTCCTCGAGGTGTTGAAGGTGATTCGCGATCCACTTGGCCTCAGGCTTGGCGATCTCTGGGCCAACACCCAGGTCACCGATGGCAAGGTGGTCTCGGGCGAAGGGCTGCTCGCTTCTCCGCAGCGTGAAGCCCGCGCGACGGGACGAGCGATGTTGGAACGTCCACCGCCTCGAACCGATTAGAGAGTAGACGCACGTGCTCACCATCGAGGGGCAACCATGCGCATCGCGCTGACCCACAACCTGCGCCTGACAGACGCCGAAGAAGAAGCCGAGTTCGACACCGAAGAAACAGTTAGCGCGCTGGCCGCGGCCATCGAACGCTTGGGCCACCGCCTCGAGCGCTTCGAGGTTTCGGGGCCGGCGTCACGCACCGTCGCGCGCCTCGAGGCGTATTCACCCGATTTGATTTTCAACACCGCCGAGGGTCGGCGCGGTCGTTTTCGCGAGGCTTTTTTCCCGGCGTTGTTCGATGAGCTCGGGTTTCCGTACACTGGGTCCGACGCCTACGCGCTGGCGATTACCCTCGACAAGCAACTGACCAAGCTGATTCTTCGCGAGCACGACATTCGCACCCCCGGTTGGCAGTTCGTCGAAAAGCTTTCCGACCTCCATCCCGACAACCTTCACTTTCCGGTGATTGTGAAGCCAAACTTCGAGGGCTCTTCGAAGGGCATCACCCAGGACTCAATCGCCGAGAACGTCGACTCGTTGAAGGCCAAGGTCGCCTCTGCGCTCGAGAACTATCCCGCGGGCCTGTTGGTCGAAGAATACATCGTGGGGCGGGATCTGACCGTTCCGTTTCTGCAGATGGTGGACAACGACTTTGGCGGAGTCCTCTCGCCCGTCGAATACGTGGTGGATCCGAAGCAAGCCCCGCGGAAGTGGGAGATTTACGATTACGAGCTGAAGACGAAGTACGACAAAGCGGTCACCGTTCGGGCTCCGGCGAAGATTTC
>JANOHG010000685.1:0-6481 GCA_031406375.1 Archangiaceae bacterium
TGCGTGATGCTCTGTCTGCTGCTGGTTACGACGCTCAAGATCAATATCGGCGGTGTCGTGGGGCTGTTCTTGATCGTGGCCGCACTCAAAAGCGTCTACCCCACATTCAATCGACTGATCGAATCGCTCGTGCGCTATGAACGCACCTATTTTGTCGTGATGGGCATCGTCCACGGGCTGACGAACAAGATCGGCGCGATGTCGGTCGCGATCACGCCTCGCCCACTGCTGCTCTCGGTTGTGGCTTCGCTGAATCGTAAACCGCAGCCGCAGGCCCAGCTGAACCCGGGATAACTGTTGCGCTGAGTTGGAAGGTGGGTTTCAACCCAATCATGGCGATCCGAAAAAAGACTGAAAAGAGCGCGGCAAAATCAAAGGGCCTCAAGAAGCCTGTCGCGAAGGCCAAGAAGCCAGTCACGAAGGCCAAGAAGCCACTCACGAAGGCCAAGAAGCCAGTCACGAAGGTCAAGAAGCCAGTCGCGAAGGCCAAGAAGCCAGTCACGAAGGCCAAGAAGCCAGTCGCGAAGGCCAAGAAGTCAGTCGCGAAGGCCAAGAAGGCCGGTGCGATCAAGGCGCTGGTACAGAAGCCAACCGAACTGGAGCTCAGCCTCGCCGAGTCGCCCGAGGCCGAGCCTGCCGCCGACGAGAATCCACTGGTCGAAGTGAAGGAAGTGTTCGACCACTACGATCGCAACGACAACGGCTTCATCGAATCGGGTGAGCTGTCGCGCCTGCTTGAGGCACTCGGTGCACCACCCTCACCGCTTGAGCTCTCAGCTGCGGTGAGCGCGCTCGATTCCAACGCTTCGGGCAAAGTCTCCTGGGACGAGTTCAAGGAATGGTGGTTGCGTCGGGTTTGACATTGATTGCCCGAACAGGGCATTTGTGAGCCGCCGCATACGCCGTTCTTCAAAGGGGGTTGACCATGGATAACGTTTTCAACAAGGCCGCAGGCGCAAGCTCCAACCGAAAGTTCAACCAAGCAAAAGGCTCGCGGTTTTCGCCGTCCTACGGGGTGCACCAGGGCTACATCAGAGATCCGAACTGGCCACCCGCGCATTTCCCAGAGGAGGGGCTGGCGAACTCGCGGCGCTTCCGAAGGATCCCAGCGTCGTTTCAGGTCAGCGTCGAGGGCAGCGATCCCATCACCGTCACCGGAAATCTCAGCCTGGGCGGCGTGATGTTCGCGATGACACGTGAGCTCAACACCACCCAGATTGAAGTCGGGGTTGGTAAGCACCTTGCTGCGGCTGAGGTGGTTGCGTCCGGGCCAAAGAACGCGCTTTTTGTCTACCGGGCCCGCTTCACCGACGTCGATCGCGCTTCCGAGATTTGGCTCGCACTGATGAAGCTCAACTGACCTAAAATCAGCCGGAATGGACGAAACCGGCTATGAGCTCAGCGCGACGTACCTGAACGGGTTGGTAAAAGCGGTTCGCGACGCCGGGATGCTCGAAGCGATCCTGGTCGGGCTCCCTGCGGATCTCAGATCTGCCTTCACCCGACCCGCGTTGCAGTCGTGGTGGGACGCAGGGTTTGGCGAAAGCCTCGTCATCCAGGTCTTCGAGCAATTCGGCGAGCGTGCGGTCGAGCAGGTCAGCTACGGCGTGGTCGCCGAGACGATGGGGCCGTTGGTGATGTCGCAGGTGCAGGCGTTGCTTGCTGCGGGCGGCGCCGATCCTCAGACACTGTTTGCCCACATCGAGCAGTTCGTCGCTTCGGCCGTACGGCCAGTGACTGCGCGCTGGGAAAAAACCGGCGAGCGCAACGGCCACCTCGACATTGCGTACCCGAAGCCCGTGCGCAAGGCGATTCCCATCCTCTGGCGCGGGGCCATTCGGTACGTGTTCGAAATCACGAAGACGACGGGGAAAATCGACCGGGAACAGCACGGTGAGCAAACCGGAAAGCTCCTCTTCGAAGTTTCGTGGGCGTAGCGTAGAAGGCGCCCGCATGAAGACTGCCGACGCAATGGCGCCTTGGGCGACCGCCAACAAGCTTGCCTGGGCACCGCTGATGTTTCACGCCGCGAAAGCTGCCCGTGACCTCAAGGTGCTGCTCGCCATCGAAGAGTCGAAGGGTGGAGCGACTCGAGAAGACGTCGCCGCCAAGACCAACTTGAGCCACTACGCAGTCGGCGTTTTGCTCGACAGCTGTGAAGCACTCGAGTTGCTCGATCGCAAAGACGATCGGTTTCGACTTCTTCCTGCCGGCTGGCTGGTCGAGCACGACCCGATGACGCGCATCCACATGGACCTCAACGCCGATGTGAATTACCGCGGCGCCGCGTTCCTCAAGGAATCGCTGCAGACGGGAACCCCTGTCGGCTTGAAGACGCTTTCCGACGCTCCCCACATCTACGAGGCGCTCAGTGTCCTTCCTGAGCCGGCGAAGACCAGTTGGTTCAACTTCGATCACTTTTATTCCGACCAGGTTTTCCTGCTGGCGAAGCCGATCATCCTCGAGCGAAAGCCGAAGTCACTGCTCGACGTCGGAGGCAACACCGGGAAGTGGGCGTTGATGATTGGCGCCGATGTTCCAGTGACGATCCTCGATCATCCGGGGCAGCTCAAAGTGGCAATGGCGAACGCGAAGGCGAAAGGCCTCGAGGGCCAGGTGAAGGGCATCGAGATGGACCTGCTCGACCATTCCCGCCCTTTCCCTTCGCAGCAGGACGCGGTGTGGATGAGCCAATTCGTCTGCTGTTTCGGGCTCGATGACATCACTGCGCTGCTGCGGCGGGGTGCCGCGTCCTTGTCGAAAGACGGTCGACTCTATGTGCTCGATACGTTCTGGGATCGCCAGCCGAACCCCGTCGCAAGCTATTGTTTGCACGCAACCTCGCTGTACTTCACCGCGATGGCAAATGGCACCAGCCGCATCTATTCGGCGCCAGATCTGATCGCCTGCATCAGGAAGGCGGGAATGGTGGTCGAAGAAGATCGCCACCTGGGGGTCAGTCACACGCTCCTAATCTGCAAGCCTGGCTAGCGGCCATGCCCGACTTTTCGTGGGAAGTGGGCCGCGTTCGTTCAGTGACCCCTTCGCTCAAGGCACGCATCGACGAACAGCTCGCACTTCGCGTGCACGCGGTGGGGCCCGTCTATGGGCACCTGAAACTTCAGACCGCAGGGCATCTGCTCGACGTGTTGATCGGCGGCGCCACGCGGATCAACCCAGGAATTTCGACGCTCGACTGGAAGACGGCTCCGCTCGCTGAAGTGTTCTTCGCGTACGGCGAAGGAGAGGACTACGAGGTAGAGATCGGCGACCGCACCGTCAGCGGGCGGCTGATTCAAAAGAACGTGCTGACGTGGAAGGGCGAACAGCTCATCCGACTGGAGTGCGCCGAAGGCACCGCCGTTCGTCTAGAGCACGGGTGGGACGTGATCCTGGACCCCGGGCATCCCCACCTCAAAGCGCGGGCGCCCGAGGCCCGGTTGCCGTTTCGATCGCCGCTGGACGTCGATCTCGATCCGGCGCAGCAGCGCATCGTCGATCTTCCGGCCGAGGCGCAGACGTTGATCCTCGGCGAAGCGGGTTTCGGAAAGACGACGGTTGCGCTCCACCGGCTGCTCGCGCTGAAGCGGCAGGCACCCGAGAACTTTCGAGCGGCGGTGATCGTCCCCACCCAGGGGTTGCGCCGTCTCACCCAGCTGATGCTCGAGCGCAAAGGTGAACGCGACATCGAAGTGTGGACCTACGACCAGTGGGCCCTGGCTGCTGCGCGAAAAGCGTTCCCCGACCTTCCCCATCGGGAAAGCGAAGGCACCAGCGCCGAAGTGATTCAGTTCAAGCGGCACGGAGCGATTGAAGGGGTTCTTGCCGACTTCGCCCAAGACCACCCTTCGCCTGCGCAGGATGAAGATCGCCCGAGCAGAAGCAATGCGCGCGCGACCCGCGCGGACCTCGAGGTCTTCTTCGGCGACTCGGCGTGGATGGAAAAGGTGGTCGCGGCCGCGCGAGGCGAACTCGGCGAACGCACAGTGAAGGAGATCACCCATCACACCCGGGTGCAGTTTCGCGATCCAGCAGAGACCGAGTACGCGCACGTCGATCGCGCCAACCTGATCAGCGTCGACGGGCGTCGCCTCGATGACGGTACACCGAACGAAGACGCGGGGTCGGTTGATCCCGAGGACTACGCGGTGTTGTTCGAGCTGGCGCGGCTGCGAGCGTTCGCACACCGTTCGCGGCCGCTGTCACTTGCGACCTACGACGCGCTGCTGGTCGACGAGGCGCAAGAGTTCGCTCCTCTCGAACTGCGCTTGTTGGGTCGATCGCTCAATCCACGCGGAAGCGTGATTGTCGCCGGTGATGCCGCGCAGCAGGTCGACCCAACCTCGCACTTCGCAGGGTGGGACCAGGTGATGGATGAGCTCACCGCTGCCGAACATGTGAGCGCGACGCTCGAGGTGAGCTACCGCTGCCCACCTGATGTCACCGCTTTCGCGCGCAGCCTCATCGATCAAGGGCCCGCACCGACCTGGCCTGCCACGGCGATCACCCGATCGCTCAACGACAATGGGTGCCACCTCGCGCTCTGGCTCGCCGAAGAGCTGCGCCGGATTCGCAGCGAAGACCCCGCAGGTTCGATCGCCATCATCTGCCGCTCGGACGTGACTGCCCGAAATTTCGCGCGCACCCTTAACCACGCGGTCACCGTGCGGCTCGCGCTCGACGGCGACTTCGACTTCACTCCCGGCGTCACCATCACCAGCGTCCAGGAAGTGAAGGGGCTCGAGTTCGATTGCGTGGTGGTGCCCGATGCACAGGCCTCGACCTACCCAGCGACTGCGCCGTCGAGGCGCGCGCTGTACGTCGCGGTCACCCGGGCGACCCATCACCTCGGGCTCGCCGCGGTCGGGCGCTGGTTTGAAGCGCGTTGACCGGCTACGGCAGCAAAACCCTGAAGATCAACCCCGCCGTCGTGGTGTAGCCAACCGCTGAACGCTTCACGTTGCCCTTCGAGTCGAGGAAATAAACGGTGGGAAACGCCTCGACTTCAAACGCGGTCGACAGCTGCGCGACATCGAGCAGCACCGGGTAGTCAACCCCGTTCTGCACCACGTACCCTTGAACTTCGCTGAGGTCTTGCCACGACGATGCGACCGACAGCACGTGCACGCGGTCGCCCAAGATGCTCTTCACCCACGAGAAGTTCTTCGATTCTAGTTTGCAGACCCCACACCACGGCGCCCAGAACGCGAGCAGCACCGGTTTTCCTTCCAGCGACTTCAGGCTCACCGTCTGACCTGAGAGCGACTGCAGCGAGAATGCCGGAGCAGGCCCACTGACATGCCCCCGCGTCTGCCAAAGCCCCGCCGCCACGACGACGAAGGCGACCATCGAAAGATCGACCGCCCACCGAAACCAGCGCCGCTTCCGCAGCTCGCGCCACTTCTTCACCATGGCGTCGGCTTGTAGTCCTTGAAGAACATCCCGTGCGGATATCTGCCGGTTCGAACTGCTTCGAACACCGGATCCACCACCCGCGCAGCGCCGTCGACGATGTCCAGCGGCGGTTGAAAATCCAGCTCTGCGATCTTCCGTTCGGCGTGTTGCACCGGATCCTCGTCGGTCACCCACCCGGTATCGACGGCGTTCATGAAGATCTTGCTCTTCGCGTAGTCGGGCGCAGACGTCAGCGTCAGCATGTTCAACGCCGCCTTCGCCATGTTGGTGTGAGGGTGTTTGTCCGTCTTCGTCCCGCGCGAGAAGCTGCCTTCCATCGCCGAGACATTCACGATGTGACCGGGCTGCGAACGATCTTTAAGCATCAGCGGCTTCAGCTTGCTGCAGAGGATGAACGGCGCCACCGCGTTGACCAGATGCACCTCGAGCATCTCAGCGGTGGCAACCTCGGCCAGCGTCAGCCGCCAGCTGTTGAGCTTGCGCAAATCGACCTGCTGAAGATCCGCGTCGAGCTTGCCTTCAGGGAACAGATGCGCCGAATCGCCCGCTTGCTCGAGGTCGTAAGGAACCAGCGACAACGCCGCCGAGGCATGAATTCCCAAACCGGGATCTCCACTGCGCCAGCTGGGCGCCAGACCGCTGCCTAGCTCGGGGTGCAGCGCTTCGAGAACCTGTGCATGCCCCATCAGCAGCGGCTGCGCGGCCCCCGGCAGCTGGCTGCGCCGCCGAAGCTCGCCCTCGAGAAGGTGGCGATAGAACCCTGGCGGCCGGCGCACCGTCTGCGCGGCGTTGTTGATCAACACATCGAGCCGCTGATGGGTTCGGGCGATGTGGCGGGCGAAAATCTCGACGCTCGGCGCGTGGCGAAGGTCCAACCCGTGCACCTGAAGGCGGTGCCCCCACTTGCTGAAGTCGGCTTCACGGGAATACCGCTCGGCCGCGTCGCGCGGCGCTCGAGACCGGGATTCGCTACGCCCTCTCCCGGGGCGCGGAACTCATCGTGACCTTTGACGCGGATGGCCAGCACCGGGTAGAGGACATTGCGGCATTGCTGAACCGCCAGCGG
>JANOHG010000696.1:0-6389 GCA_031406375.1 Archangiaceae bacterium
CGGGGCGCGGCCGAGCCGGCACCTTCTTCTGGTAGATGCGCTTGTAGTGGTTGTAGACGGCGACTGAGAGCACCTTCTTGGCGAAGTCTTGGCCGATCACATAGTCGTCGAGGAAATTCTTGATCTCGAGCGGCGTCGGCAGCGAAACAACGGGCTTGCCGTCTTCCTTCTCGTTTTCTTCAGCGATGATGTCGTTGCAAAGCTTGATGCACTCATCACAGATGTAAACCGTCGGGCCCGCGATCAGCTTGCGCACTTCGCGCTGCGACTTCCCGCAGAACGAACAAGACAGATTGACGTGGTGATCACCTTTCTTCACGAGTGCTCCAATCCAAAAAGCCTAACCCGGTCTGTTCCCAGCGTCACGCTTCGGCCTTGGTCTGAGCAAGTTCCTCAACGTCGTCGGCCAATGCTTCGGCCCGCTGGGCCATCGGCCGGGGTACTTTCTTGTTACCATGAAGCTCGGTCGCAAGCTTCCGGGCCCATGCGGCCAACCGCTTGAGCTGAGCAGCCCCCGTAGGCCCGATGCCTTCCGGCGGGGGAAACTGCTCGACCAGGTCGCGCTTGAGCTCACTGACGGGCCGGTCGTTGTTCCAGATCGAGTCGCGAATGCTGCGGTATTCCTGCGCAGAGAGTTGGCCCCGTTCTTCAGCGTCGGCCAATACCTGCACCACTTCGAAGGCAGGCGCCGTTTCCACGATGTCATCCTGTGCCATCGCCTTCGGCTCATGCTTGTCGAGGAAGCTGAAGCTGCGGGTAAGCTTCTGCGCGGTTTGTCGTTTGATGCGCACCTCTGCAAGGCAGTAGGCCTCAAACGAGGGGTATCCCCATTCTTCGAAAAGCGCCTCGTTTCGCACCCTGACCAACAGTTTGCCCAGTTCGATCCACGACGACTTGAATCGCTTCGCGGCGACCAGCACTGTTTGACGGATAGACCCAGGGGCGACTTCAGAGATCTTCGAGGCAATTGCCGCTTCTGCATTCGACATGGGCGGGTGTCTTACCTAACCGCCGCACACCGGGGGCAGCAGTTTTTCAGCCCTTCTTCCCAATGTTGAAGCTCAGGCTCACTGTGGCCTGTTCGCCGTCGTAATTCTTGAACGGCCACTTCTGAAGCTCTTTGAGCAGGCATTCAGGCAGCATGCCCGCCTTGTAGTCGGGATGATCAACCCAGACTTTCGCGACGCGGCCGTTGTTTCCGATCACGAATTCGATCGGAATCTTCTGCATCACCCCCGGCTTGTTGATCTGCGCGAGGCACGGGAACAACGAGCGCTGATGCGACTTCACCACCGTGTTGATCGTGCTCTGGTCGAATTTGGCCATCTGCAGGCCATCGGAATCGTCCGTTTCGGTGTTCGACTTCGCCTTGGCACCCAGACGATCGGGCTTCGAAGGCGCGCCGCCCTTGTCCTTCACGGCGACCGCCGCCACCGGCTTCTTGGTTCCCCCAAGCCCCTGGTAGTCGACGAACTCTTCGTCGTTGCCGCTGCGCTTGGCGCGGCTGATTGTCGGCGCTTCGACCGAGATCAGATCTCCAAACGCCATCTCTTCTGAGCTCTTGCCGGGCGTGTGAACGGCGATGTAGCTGCCGACCACGACAACCCCAACGCCTACCGCGAGCAGGATTCCCGCGGTGACGCCGATCTTCAGGTTGCGGCGCTTGCTCGCGGAGGCTTCGGTTGTCTTCGCCACCTGATCGACGCGCTTCTTGGCGTCAGCCTTCGCCAGATGGATCTTGAAGCTTTCCACGTCACTCAGCCGCACGAACCGCCCCGAGCCCAGCACCTGCACTTCACTCTTGCCGTCGAGATCGTGCGAATAGATCTTCTCGACGATCTTCGCCGTGGGCACGGGCCCTAAAATCAATTCCCCTTGTCGGAACAGCCAGCTCGGATCGTTCGGCCCCACTCATGTCCTCCAGAATCACCGCGCTTTGGTGTTGGTATCACGGCGGGCCATTCCGCGGCTACCAGTCACAGCGGCTGGGCCCCACCGTGCAAGGCGTTCTGGTGGAGGCGATGCGCGCCAGCGGGTTCGATCGCGGCCCGGTCGCCTCGGGCAGAACGGATCTCGGCGTGCACGCCCGAATGCAGGTGATCAGCTTCAAAGTGAACGACTCTGTCTCGACGGACGAGATCGCACAGCGACTCAACCTGCGGCTTCCCGCTGGGGTGGCAATCGCACAGGCAACCGAAGCGCCGTACAAGTTCAGCGCCCAGTGGAAGGCGTCGGCCAAAGAGTACCGGTACCGACTCTTGCTGAAGGACAACCCGTCCTGGAGTCGTTTCGCGTGGCGCATCGACGTGGATCCCGCCCGCGTCGAGCAACTGCTGCGGCGCGCGGTGGGCACCCGCGATTTCTGGGCGTTTCACGAAAAAGCGAGCCCTCGAATCCCGCGCACCTTGTCGAAGGTCGACGTCGTGGAGACTGCGCCTGGCTGCGTGGATCTGCGGCTGACCGGCAGCGGCTTCGGGCGCTACCAGGTTCGCTACCTCGTCGGCGGCGCGGTCGCTGTCGCCCGAGGAGAAGCCCGCGAAGAAGACTACGTCGCGGGAATCGAGCGTGCGATCGAGTTTCAGGGCACCAAGGCACCTGCCGAGGGCCTGACGTTGTGGGAAGTGTTCTACCCTCTCGCGTTCGACCCTTTCGCAGCCAAAACGCGGGCGGCATCAGCGGGAGTTCCCCGCGAGCCGCCGTTCATCTGATCTTCTCAATCCATCAAGCGGTCTTCGTACTTCTCCAGCAAATCGCCGATCGCCTCGCGCAGGTACTCGCTCTGCCGAATCCGGGTCTCGCGCGAGAGATCCTTCAGCGTCTCAAGGCGATCCTTGTTCAACCGGAAGACGACAGAGGTGAGGCGGGGGTTCTCGTTCATGTGTGTGATGCCCTCCCTACAGGTACACACATCGTCTCACACGAACTGCGATCGTCAAAAACTTCGGCACTATTCCAGCAAATAAGAGCGCAGTTGGAAGCCGAGCAGCAGCGCTGCTCCATACCGAAGCCCATCACCAAATCCGATCTGCCCTTCGAGCGACAAAAACGCGCCGGCGACGGGCAGAAAATCGAACTGAACGCCCACCGCGACCCGCGGCCCGATGGTGTACAGCTGGGTATTTGCGCTCGACGGACCCAGGCGCGGCACGAGGTGCTGCGCGGCGTCGATGTCGAAAAACGTTTTCCACTGCCCGAGATCGAAGTAGCCGCGGTAGCCCAAATAGAGTCCAAGGTCGACCGGCGCGCAGGATCCATTGGTCGAACAGCCCGGCTCGATGCCGAAAAACACACTTCGCACCGCGGCCTTCAGCGCGTTGCCGTCGCTGCCGACCGCAAGGGTAACGCCCACCTCGGTGCCAAGGCGGTAACCCTCGTCGCCCCCGCCTCCCAATGTGGCAGCTGCCTTGTATTCGCCGCTGATTCCAATCAGGAGCCCGATCGCACCTTTGTGATCGTACCGTTCGTCAGCGTTGGCGCGAACCGCAACGCATGCCAACACCAGGGGGAACAAAGTCTTCACAGCTGCCATTGGGTCTCCCCTACCCCGCGCGGCAGTCGATTCGTACGACTTTCAGCTCTGTCGGCGGCGCAGCGCACCCCAGAGGGCAAACAAGCTCAATGACAGGAACGACACCATCGACCCACCGGCAGCTGAACAGCCTGCAGCCGTCGCGCCCGGAATCACACCCGCCACCTCGTCCTCAGGACGAATCGACGAGCTGAGGCCGCGCCACTTCGCTTCAGCCACGTTGCCAACCTGGTCTCGCACCCGAACAGTCACCCCACCCTGCGCCTCGATCGCCGACAGGCCAATTTCGCGCGCAGGGCCATACCCGGAAAACGCGCCGTCGCCGATCTTGAACGCGTACGCGAGCTTCTCGCTTGGGCTGATGACATCGCGCGCGCTCACCACCAGCAAATCTTGAACGCGATCGGCCGTCAGCTTCACTTCAGGGGCATCCCAGTCGACCATGAAGCCAACCCGCACCGGCTCGCTGATGCCGTGGCCATCTTCTTCTACCCGCGATCGCACCTCGATGGTGTGCATGCCCTGAATGAGGAACACCGGATGCTCGACCACCAGCTCATCGTTGAAGGCCGGGAAGAACGTGCTCCAGGTGCCATCACCGACCCGATAGGCGAACTCGGGCGTTCCTGTTTTGCCAAGCGCGCGAACGTCGAGCACCGCACGGGGAATCGGTAGCCCATTTCCAGTCGCGCGCATCCGCGTCGAATCTGGAATCTCTGAACGCTTGAGTGAAGCGACGGTCAATGGCGAACTGACCGCACACGCTGCGAGCAGCGGCTTCATCTCGGCATAAAGCGCCAGGTGGTTGTAGAGCTTGGTGCCCGCGACGTTCCCGATTCCCTTCACCTCGTTGACCTTCAGCTTGAACTGGCCAATCGCCGGCAGTGCAAACGGCTTGAGCGCGCTGGCCAGCGCCGGCTCGGCGAGGCCGATCACCGCCGGGATGAGGTCCGCGAGCACCTTTGGATCCTCGGCGAGCATCTCGCTGTTGCTGGTTCGGATGTTGGAAATCAACATCTTCAAATCGCCGATCGAAGGTGTCACCGACGAGCAACCATTGAAAATGAGCGAAACTGGCAAGGAAACGTCTGAGGTCAGCGAGAACAGCCGGGTGAACCGTTCGTCGATCATCGCGTAAAAGTCGACCGTCAGGTCGGGCAGCTTTACCAACAACAGCGGCTCGATTGGCTTCTTGGTGACCTCGTCGAACGTCCCCTTCCCGATGTCGATCACCGGCGCCTTGTCGGGCCGCAGCACAATCATCATCGGCGCATCTTTTCCATCGCGGGTAGCCAGCTTGCCCAACGACGGAAGGAATGTTTTGAACAGACCCGAGTTGAGCAACCCAACCGTCGAGCTGTTCATCTGAAAGCACAGCCCCCCCGACTGATGGGCTTGATGAAGCGAGAGATTGAGGAACGAAGAGCTGATCGCGACTCCGGCGTGGTAGGCGCCCTTGGTAGGGTCTGCGCCCATGTCGATCGCCGGAGCAGGAAGCGACGTCATCGGCGGGGCCGCCTGCCTTGAAACACACGGGGCGACGGTCACCGCGGTGAGTCCTGCACGGGTGCCAATGTTGAGGCCCTGATCGACTGAAACCGAGCTGCCCGCTGCCACTGAAACGTCGAGCATCGAATCTGGGGGAACACCAAACGCACCCAACAGGCCACCGAGCGCCATTCGCCCTTCGACACCGAGGAACCGCGGCACGCACTCGCCATTCGCGGTGTCCTTGCAGGTCGAAGATGCAGCTTCACACCTGGAAGCCGCGGAAGGTGGGAACTGGGGACAGGCGGGCTTGCCGGAACCACACTGCTCGCACGACTGCGCGGCAACCGCTTTGTTAATCTGCGTTTGCAACAGCGGAGAGACCAAACCCAACACGAGGTTCTTCAGCGGATCCCAGTCGGCGAGTCCGCAGAGAATGTCGCCGCAGATGTTCTCACCCGAGATGTCGATGTCTGACGGATCGAGGCACTCAGGCCGAGCAGGCGCTCCACTGGCGCCGCAAATGGCGATTCCTCTCAAAGGACTCTGCACCTCGAACGAGAGCCATTTGTCCCACTTGGTGTCGATCGCAAACTTGATCCGGGCGGTGACTTTGTTGTTCGAAGGTGAAGCCGCCGCCGTGTTGTAGCGAAGGCTGCACTCAGGCTTGCTCAAGAACAAACAGGCGACCGAGTTTCCCGTCTCGGTTCGGGCGTAGATTTTTCCCGTGTCCAAGGTAACCGACACGCTGCCTTCGAGAATGTCGGGCGGGCGGGGCACCAGCTTGAAGTCGGTGATCTTGACCTGAACGTTGACCGGAACGTCAGCAGCGGTGCATTCGCCATCGAGCCTGCCCGAGCCGTTTGCCGCTCCTTGATCCGCAATCGTGACATCGCCCAACACCGGTACGTTCGCCTTCATGCACGCAACCGGAAGGGTCAGCGACCCGGTCGGGGCGAAGATCTTCACCAGCTCTTGCCAGTTGCTGTTGAGGTAGTTGATGCCCGCGGGCGACAGCCGCAAGTTGATCGCATTGTCGGTCTTCCGCCCAACGTACCGACCCGTCGGAATCGGGTCGAGCCCGCCACAGCCGCCCCCGCCCGAACCAGAACAGCTGATGGCGAACATTAGCGCCAAACTGAAAGCGGCGAATTCCTGGATGCGAATTGGACGACGGGTCATGAGCAGCCTTTACGAATAACTTTGAGGACACGGCCGAAAAGAAAGCGGAGTGTAGTCGGACTTCGGTTCAGCCTGCGAGCACGGGCAGCGAATGCCCCGGTCGTTCCTTTCGCAGTGCGTCATTCAAGCGCCCCGATCGAAATGGCTCGAGGTCAACGGCGACAAAAGTAAAGCCCTGAGCCTTGATCGC
>JANOHG010000708.1:0-1659 GCA_031406375.1 Archangiaceae bacterium
GGCATGACCGCGCTGATGACCGTTCGCAATCTTCCCGAAGGCGGCTGGTGGGTGGTGTGCGCGCTGGTGGTGACGTGGATGAACGACACCACCGCCTATTTTTCGGGCCGCTTCTTCGGCAAACACAAGCTCTACCCTGCGGTCAGCCCGAACAAGACGTGGGAAGGTTTCGCTGGGGGCATGGTCGGTAGCATTCTCGGCCTGTTCATCGTCAAGTTCGGGTTTTTCCCTGCGATGACGCCGCTGGATTGCGTCGTGATGGGAATCCTCGGAGGCATCCTCGGCCCCGCGGGTGACCTGTGCGAGTCGATGTTGAAGCGCGCCTACGACGTGAAGGATTCGGGGAAAATGATTCCGGGCCACGGTGGAATGCTCGATCGAATCGATGCGTTGCTGTTCAACGCTCCGATGGTGCTGCTGTGGGTGCAGTTCGGACGCGTGGCACTGCATCAGTGACCCGGTTAACGTGACCTCAAAATGTCGGCGCTCCAGAACACTGTCTTCTTCATCATCTTCCTCGGCGTTCTTGTCACGGTGCACGAGCTTGGGCACTTCCTGGTCGCCAAAGCCTGCAATGTGAAGGTGCTGAAGTTCAGCATCGGCTTCGGCCCGCGCATCTTCGGCTTCACCAAAGGAGAAACCGAGTACCGCGTTGCGTGGCTGCCGCTGGGGGGCTACGTGAAGATGGCGGGCCAGGAACCCGACGACGAAGTGCCGCCCGAAGACGTCGGGCGCAGTTTCCAAGCACAGACGTGGTGGAAGCGCGCGTTGATCGTCGCCGCCGGGCCCGCGTTCAATCTGTTGTTTCCGATCATCGCGTTCTTCTTCGTTTACGTGGGCAGCACGCAGGTCATCGCCCCCCGCGTCGGCTGGCTGGAACCAGAGCTGCCCGCAGCGCGCGCAGGCATCAAGCCCGGCGATTACATCCGGAAGATTGACGGCAAAGAGGTGCACAAGTTCTCAGACATTCCCGAGTTGATTTCCGGAACGTTCAACCGAGACGTGAGCATCACCCTCGAGCGCGACAAGGAAGAGCTGGTTGTCACCCTCAAGCCGAAGATGATCACCGAGACCGACCCGCTCGAGACGGTGCAGCGCGGGTTGCTGGGAATCTCGGCGTACAGCCGTTCGGCGATCGTCGGAGTGCCCAAGGGTTCGGCCGCCGAAGCCGTCGGGCTGCAGACCTTCGATCGAATCCTACAGATCAACGGCGAGGTGGCGAGAGACGAGCTGCAGTTTCAGAACCTGGTCTCGAAGGCCAGCGGCACGCTTGAGGTGCTGGTCGCCCGCTCGCAGCTTCAGCCGGTCGCCGGAGCGACGATCGTGGTGCCTTCGCTGCACACGGTGAAGCTCGAGAAGCTCAGCGGCGAAAGCTACGCCGCGCTCGGGGTCGAGTCAGGAGATCTGTATGTCTGGAGCGTGAGCCCGGGGACGCCTGCCGCCGCTGCAGGAATCAAGCGGGGCGACCGATTGATCAAGATCGACGCGCACATCTTGAGCTCGTGGTTGTCGGTGCAGCACGACCTCGTCGCACTTGGGAAAAAGCCCTTTCAGCTGACCTGGACCAGCGATGGCGTCGAGAAGACGCAAGAGCTGGCGCAGGTGATGATCACCATCCAAGACGCCTTCAAAAATCAATTCGAGCAGCTCGAGCTTGGC
>JANOHG010000725.1:0-1251 GCA_031406375.1 Archangiaceae bacterium
CCCAAGCGGTTCTTTGGCGCTGCGCGCAACATCGAAGAAGGTGGCTCGCTCACCATCATCGGCACCGCGCTCATCGACACCGGCAGCCGAATGGATGAAGTGATCTTCGAAGAGTTCAAGGGCACGGGTAACGCGGAAATCGTGCTCGATCGAAAGCTGTTCGAAAAGCGGATCTTCCCCTGCCTCGACATCAACAAGTCGGGCACGCGAAAAGAAGAGCTGCTGCTCACCCCTGCGGATCTGGTTCGCACCACCGCGCTGCGGCAGGTGCTGCATCCTTTCACGCCCATCGATGCGATGGAGTTCGTGCTCAAGCACATCCGCCCGACCAAATCGAACCAGGAATTCCTTGGCGGCATGAACCGGTAGTCTGGCCGCCCACCTCATCGGCCAGGTGCGAATTGCTCGGACCGGGCCACCGGGCTATGAGCGCGCCCGCGCATGCAACGACTCCTCTACTTGCTCGTTCTCGGTTTCACCCTGGCTGGCTGTCCCCGCGAGCTGATGCTCAACCCCATTGATCTCGATGGTGGCGTGAGCGACATCGTGGGTCGGTCGTGCAACGTCGACGCCGAGTGCGGGGTGCTTCGCTGCGACAAAGTTCGCCGCCAATGCATCTGCCTCTCAGACGAGAGCTGCGTGGCGGCGCCCGACTCGGGAATCGCGCCGCGCTACTGCAACAACTACACTGGTCTTTGCGTCACCGAAATCGCCGGCTGCAAGAAGAGCTCAGATTGCCAGAGCAGCGAGTACTGCGACGCCAACACGCGTGCGTGTCGGTCACTGAAGGGGTTTTGTGAGAGGTGCGCGAATGACGCCGAGTGCGGCGGATCGATGGACAACTGCGTCAATGACGACGCGCTCAAGCTGAAGTTCTGCGCCAAGTCGTGCGCGACGACCACTGACTGCCCTCGTGGCGCGGCATGCGTCGAGAAAGGCGGCGTTAAACAGTGCTGGCCGGACAAGAGCCCGATTGTTGGCCAGGCGGCTTCCTGCAACAACTTTCAGGGCTGCGTGCCGGACTTGCTGCGCACCTGCAACGCGAGCTCCGAGTGTATGGACTCGAGCCAGCGCTGCGACCCCGCCAGTGGCAAGTGCGTGGCAATTGTTCAGGTCTGCCCGTTTGGCACCACGTGCGATCCTCGCGCGAAAATCTGCGTCGCTGACTGTGCGGTGGATCTCGACTGCGGAAACCCGAAGTTGCGCTGCACCAATCGGGTGTGTGAGCCAGTCGCCGAGGAGTGCGGCAGC
>JANOHG010000781.1:0-5982 GCA_031406375.1 Archangiaceae bacterium
GCGGTTGACGTCGCGCGAAACCAGGAATCGGGTGCCAATGTCGCGCACTTCGATTTCGCCCGCTTTCACCGTCATCATCCGCTCGGGCAGATGTTTGGCCACCATCATCACGTCGCCTTTGCTGAGCGTGAAGCTCAACGCCCTGTCCTCGAGCTTGTCGATTTTGAACAAGGTGTTGCCAGTCAACCCTGCGCGACTTCCGTCGGGCAGCGCGAGCCAGAGCGCTCCGCCTGCTTCGGTCGCGATATGTGCACCTTCAGCGACGGTTTGGGTCTTCAACAACCTTCCGTCCTGGCTTCGTGCCTTCTTCGCGCCCGTGACCTTCGCAAAGAGCTTCGGTGCCGTCAGAACAGGAGCAATCTGAGCAGGAACTTCAACCAGCTGCGGCTTCGCATTCACTGGCGCAGGCACTTGCTGCTTTGCAATCGCCATGGGTGCCGGCGACGTCTGCAGCTGGTTCCACATCAAGATCGCCAGCACCACCGCTGCGACCGCTGCGACTGCCCAGCCAAACCGGAACGAGAAGAGCCACCCACTTTGGGGTTTCAGCTGTTGTTCGGCTGCTTCTTTGAGAACGGCGCCGATGCGACGCGCGGCCATCGAGCTCAGAGGAGGCGCCGCGTCGGTGCGGAACTGCAGCACCGCGCGCGCCTGCCTCACCTGCGCAAGCTGAACCTGGCAATCACCACAGGTCGCGAGGTGGGCCTGCATCTCGAGCGGGACCTTCGTCGTCGACGCGAGCTCCCAAAGGCTGTCGCGACTGAGGTGGTCGCTCACAGCGCACCTCCGCCGAGCTTCGCAACTGCGTCGGTGAAATCGATGCGGGCGCGGTTGAGTCTCGAGCGCACGGTGTTCACCGGAATTCCCTCGAGCTGCGAAATTTCCTCAGGCTTGAGGCCCAGAATCTCGTGGTAGGTGAACACAGCTGCTTTCTCGGGGGACAACGAAGTCAGCGCCTTCTCCATCATCACGGCTGCTTGTTTAACCTTCGCAGCATGCTCTGGATTGCTCTCGGCTCCAGCTTCGACTGCTGGCATCTCGGCGGTCGAGTCTTCGGGTCGCCGACGCTCCGAACGCAGGTGCATTAGGCCTACGTTGACGCACACCCGATGCAGAAACGTGGTGACCTTCGAGTCGCCCCGGTAGTTCTTAAGCCCCTTCATCAGCTGCAGGTAGGACTCCTGAAGAAGGTCTTCCAGGTCGCTCGATGGTCCGACCACTTTGTAGAGAACACCCCACGCCAGCTGATGCGTCCGCTCGTAAAGCTCGGTAAACGCCGAGCTTTCTCCGTCACGCGCAGCAAGAGCCAGCGCCCGTAGGGGATCGACGGCAGCGAAGTCGGCGTCCATGAGCGAGAAAGTGGCGGCAAGCGCAGACATCTTGAGAGGTTGGTTGCCTCTCGACGCTGCAGCGATCCGTCGGGCCCTTTCAGTCGAGGAAGTAGTCGGGCAACGGATCCGTGCCTGGCGTCATCAGGTATTTCGAGAGCTCGGCGATGCTCATCCCGTTCGCCAGCAGCACTTCTTCGTCGATGCAGAAGTTACCACTGAAGGATTTCCCTTCTCGGGTGAGGATGATGTGGGCGGCGTCCGCGATGATTTCCGGCTTCCGAGAAGCGGCGATAACCGTCTCTCCCCCCAGAAGATTCATCACCGCTGAGGTCGCAATCACAGTGCGCGGCCAGAGAGCATTGACGCCGATTCCCTGGGCCTTGAACTCTTCGGCCATCCCCAAGACGCACATCGACATCCCGTACTTGGCCATCGTGTAGGCGACGTGGCCAGCGAACCAGTGCGGCTTCATGTTCAAAGGCGGCGAGATGTTGAGGATGTGCGGATTTTTCGCCTTCAACAGATGCGGCAGAGTGGCTTGGCTACACAGAAACGTGCCCCGGGCGTTGATGCCGTTCATCAGGTCGTACTTCTTCATCGGCGTTTCGAGCGTGCCGGTCAGGCTGATCGCCGAAGCATTATTGTTGCAGATGTCGATGCCGCCGAACTTCGCGACCGTCTGATTCACCGCCGCTACGACCTGCTCTTCGAAGCGGATGTCGCACATGATGGGCAGCGCCTGGCCCCCTGCAGCCTCGATCTCCTTCGCGGCAGTGAAAATGGTGCCCGGAAGCTTTGGGTGGGGCTCGGTGGTTTTGGCGACGATGGCGATGTTGGCGCCATCCCGGGCTGCACGCAAAGCCATCGCGAGGCCGATTCCGCGGCTGGCACCAGAAATGAAAAGAGTCTTGTTCTTCAGAGTAGGGGTAGTCATTTTTTCAGAACATCGGCGAACCGCTTGCCGCCTCCAACGGGAAGTTTCGAGTCTGCCCAACCTGCCATCACCACGCGACCGGCCCCGTCACGCTGCCCACCCCATCCAGCGGTTTGATCCACCAACTGCTGGTAGCCGTCGGCCGCGAGCACCTGGCAGGCCCGCGCGCTGCGGCCGCCAAGCTGGCAACCAATCACCAGCTTCGCGTCGTGAGGAAAAGTCGCCTTCATCACTGCGAGAAAATCGGGGCTGCTGAGCGGAACGTTCACCGCGCCGGCCGGGTGACCTCCGTCGAACTCCTGTTCGGTGCGGACATCGACGTACGTCCACCCCTCATCCACCAGGGCCTTCGCTTGCTTTGGATCCACACGTTTCGTGATCATCGGCAGCCCGTATAACCTTCCAGCATCATCCCGATGAAGTCATTCGCACTCCTGGCTGCACTGCTGCTCGTCAGCTGCTCAACTCCACCGCCCGCGCCGCGGCTGAGTTCCGTCGAGCCCGCCAGGGTCAGCACCCTTCGCCCAACGGAGATCCTGATTCGGGGAACGGGCATCACGTACGCCATCAGCGCGGATCTCGACCGCCCCGGCGAATCGACCTTCACGCTCGAGCTGCGCGTGAGACTCATCGGCCCCCAGACGATTGAGCTGCTTCAACCCACTCGCGTCAGCAGCAGCGAAGTCACCGCGCAGGTTCCAGCGACCCTGATGCTTGGAAAATACACCGTGGAAGTGTCCACCGCACGTGGCGTCGCCCAACTGATTGACGGGCTTGAGGTGGCGAGTTGCGAGCTCGACTGTGTGCCGGGGCCTACGGACGGCGGCTGCTTCAGCTACCCCGATGGAGACAATGACAGTTACGGCCAATTGGGCGCGGGTTCAGCCATTTGCCTTGACGCTGGAGCCCGCGTCACCCGCGACGGCGACTGCAATGACGGCGACCCTGCCACCCATCCCGCCGCGTTAGAGGTGTGCAACGGGCTCGACGATGACTGCAACGGCGCAGTGGACGACGGCATCTGTCCGTTCGATGCGGGCGTCGATGCGGGCGTCGATGCGGGCGTCGATGCGGGCGTCGATGCGGGCGTCGATGCGGGCGTCGATGCGGGCGTCGATGCGGGCGCCGATGCGGGCGCCGATGCGGGCGTCGATGCGGGAACCTGGAGATCGCGTATTGACGTCGGCGGCAATGGCAACGACTGGGAAACCGCTACCAACTACGGACGAGGAAAGGTCTGGCTGGCAGAAAAACAGCGCATCTTCCTGCGGCAAGGCAGCGGTGCGTTCGTTCAAGTGGGCACAGGATGTGCCAACAAGTTGGTGAGTTCGTGGGCAGATCCGACATCAGGGCTGGCGTACTTCGGGGGCGAAGGCGTGTTTACCAGCCACGCCGTCAGCTCGGCGGGGTGCGGTAACTTGCAGAACATCAGCGGCACCGTTGCTGGGCTTCAAGGCTTCGGATCGAGCGTCTTTGGCGCGACCCGAGAGGGAATGTTGATTGAAGGACAACCTGGGAGCGCCACCCAACGCAGCGGCTTCGGCAACGGAGCGATCGTCAACGATGTCCAGGGCGCTTCGCCCGCGTCGCTCTTCGCAGTAGGAAGCATGGGGTCGCGCCCGAAGGTCTGGCGAATGAGCACCGACGGCGGTCTCTTCGTCGACGAGGGCGTTGAGGCGCTTGCGGTACCTGACCAGACTCTTACCGGCATCTGGGCGGTAGACGATTCGTTGGCGTACGCGGTCGGCGCTCAGGGAGCGCTGCTCAAGCGACAGAACCAAACCTGGACCGTGTTGGATTCCGCCGATGGCGGCTTGCGCGCGGTGCGAGCGTTTGGAGTCAACCGGGTTTACGCGGCGACCAACGATGGTCGGGTGCTGCGGTTCGACGGCACGCGCTGGCAGTTGCTCTACCGCCATCCAAGCCCGATCCCCCTCACAGACATCACTGCGAGCGCAGAGGACGACATCTGGGTCGTTGGCTACAACGGACTGGTTGTGCACGGCAGCGAATAGGCTGGATCAATTTCAATGCGCATTCTGGGTGTAGTTCGCGCCTTGATTGTTGAACCAGATCGCGCCCTGCTCTCGTGAGGCTGACAAATCTTCCTGTGCGCGGCATGCCACGCCCGCGTGAACCGCAAATTCGACGACTTCTCCGCTGCGAACGTGCGGCAGATAATACCAACCATTGATGACCGGGCAGGGAACGTCGGTCGACCGCAATACCCGCGAGGTCACCCATTGGTCGGTAGTGAAATGCATCTCGAGCCACGGAACCGAAAGGACAGTGAAGCCGCGTTGAAGCCAGCCCTGGTCCCGCGCGTACTGGTGAATCTCGGGCATCCCAACGTGAACGAGGAAGTGCACCATCGCCGTCGGGACCCCGGGGTTGAGGTGACCGGGCGGTGGAGGAAGAAACGGACCTCGAGGTGGGGTGGAAAATGGTCCGGCATCTACAAAACCTGCGATTCGATTGATCATCTGAACCCGCCCCCGCTGCCGGGCCGGGAAATCGGCCTCGTGCTCGGTGTATTACTACTAATCGTTGCCACCCTGAAGTCTCCACGACTTGACCTTCCAAAGGGTCAGGTGTTCGAAGGATTGTGACTGCGTTGATACCGTTGCTCCCCCGAACCGATTCTGCGCTGTGCCAGGATTTTCTGGCGGGTGACGCAGGCGCGTTCGGCGAGTTGGTACGAAGACACCAAACAGTCATCTTCCGGGTGATGCGGCGCTACACCCGAACCGCTGACGAGGCGCTGGATCTTTCGCAGCGCGCGTTTCTGCAGGCCTTCGAAGCTGCCCGACGGTCGCTGCCTCGCCTGCAGCGCAACACGATGGAAGTACCGTTCAAGCCGTGGCTGCTGCGGATCGCGGTGAACCTTGCGAAGAATCACGCGCGCGATGCCTCACGGTGGAAGGTCGTCTCAGTCGAAGCAATCGATGCCAACCGCCAAGGCGAGCCGGCGGTTCCGCAGGAACAGCTGCTTCGAGCGCAGCACGAGTCGTTGACCCGAAGGGCCGTGCTCCAGCTTCCGCGGCGCCAGCGCGAGGTGCTCACCCTGCGGGTGGACGCAGGGCTTGCGTTTTCAGAAGTCGCGCTCTGTTTGGGAATTACCGAAGGCTGCGCGAAGACCCACTTTCACTGCGCGGTGAAGCGGCTGCGCGACGAAATTCGAAAATCGGCGCCAGATGCGCTGGAGGAACAATCATGACGTGCGACGAGTTGGAACTGCTGTTTCCCGATGGCGCCGCTGGGGTTTCGGCTCAGCAACACCTGGCTGGATGCGATCGATGCCGCGCGAGCGTTGAGGTGTTGTCGATGGCCGCGCAGCCTGGATTGAAAGCCTCTGAAACAGCGCTGCTGGTCGGAATGCCAAGCGCAGCGCTCCGAGGGTGGCTTCGGCTCATGCATCGGCGCAGTTTGACCCAACGCTTCGTCGGGTTGGCGATCGCCGCGTCGCTGGGCGCAGTCATCGCGACGGGAACGATGTGGAAGCTGAACGCCGCGCCTCCCGAACAGTTCGCGCCCGCGCGCCCTTCGCCCGAGGTTCTGGTGCTGATGGAAGACTCGAGCCCGGTGGGCTCAGAAGACGATTCGAGTTTCGAAGTGTCGTGGCCCTCGTTGAATGATGACGGAGACGTTTTATGAAGAAGTCGCTTGTGGTGGCATTGCTGGTGTCGTCGGTTTCGTTCGCTGGTCCTCCTGCTGCCG
>JANOHG010000788.1:0-3670 GCA_031406375.1 Archangiaceae bacterium
TCACCGGGCACAGCCTGGGCGGCGCGATGGCGGTGCTGGCCGCGCACGATTTGGCGAGACACGGCGCGCCTGCTGCGGGCGTGTACACCTACGGCTCGCCGAAGGTGGGAAACCAGACCTTCGTCGATGAGTACGATCGGATGCTCGGCGATCGCACCTTCCGTCTCGTGAAGCGCAACGACCCGGTGCCGAACTCGCCGACGCTGCTGGGGTACCAGCCTGGCGATGGCTGGGCGAACGTTGCCCAGAAAGCAGAGCGCTACCTCGACGGCGACGGTGCCCTGAGCCGCGGCGCCAACCGCCTCGACACGCTGTGGGATCGGCTCAAAGGCCACGCCACGAACCTGTTTTCGGGCGACCTCTTCAAGCGGGGCCCGAGCGCTTTCGTGGACCACGACGTCAGCAGCTACGTCACCGACCTGAAGCAGCTCAAGCGCTGATCAGCGGTTGCTGTTCCAGGACGATCGGAGCTTGCCGCCTGAGCCAGCTACACAACGTTACACAACGCGGATCAAGGAGGGCATGAGTGGCCCAGTGACGCTTCTCGTCGCTGCGGATTGGTCGCAATCAGTGAGTGCCTGATGGAGCAGAAGGTTCCCACTCGAGCCGGAGCTGCTTGCGATGGGTCGCGCAATCCTTGAGGTACATGTTGATCAGCGTCTGGTACGGGATCGCGGTCTCTCGGGCGAGCTTCTTGAAGTAGGCGAGGGTGACCTCCTCGATTCTGATGGTGACCTGCTTCTTGAGGCGCTTGGCGTAGGGGTTGGGCCGAGCGTCGGAGAAGTCGTAGTGTTTTTTCATGGTTTCCACCTTTGGCGGTCTCTTCGGGGGGAGCATTTCCCGCTCGGAAGAGGTTCCACTCGGCGGCCTGGTACGTAACGCAGTACGCAACACGTGCCGGTGCGCATACTCCGGCCGAAAAAGAGGTGTAAAATATGTGTAAGAAACGCACCAACGTCCTCGTCGACGAGAAACTGGTTGCCCGAGGCAGAAGGTTGACCGGAATCGCAAGCGTGCGCGAGTCAGCCCAACGATGTGTGGCTGGCGGGATCCGGAACGATTCTCCGCGGCCCTTGATGTGGCCGAAGCTAACGCCTCGAAATGGCCGGACTCGTTTTCTTCCGCCGTGACATGTGGAAACGGGCTCGACACTGCCTCCGCTCGAGTCACCGGCCAGTGGGCGAAGGTCGCCCAGATGGGCACACTTCGCGCGCTCGCCTCTCCATTTGGCCGGTTATTTATCGACGATTGGGAACTGGGAGAAGTCGACGGCGTGATGAGCTTTCCGCTCAGCGCAGGAACTCACAGAGTTCGTTGGGTGCACCCGAGTCACAGCGAAACTCGAAAGGTGAAGATCTCGCCCGATGAAACGCTCGACATCGAGTTCTGGCCCATCGGCACAGATTGGCCGGCGAGGGCGAGGGCGGAAGGTTGGTGACCGGAGGGCCGACTACTGGGTACCGACGAAGCCTCGTACTCGCTTCCATCTTTGTGCAATGGTGACTGTCGATGGGCGCATTCGCGAAAAGGCCTGCAACGTACGAAGACTTGCTGGGTGTGCCCGATACCAAGGTAGCTGAGCTCATCAACGGCACGCTCTACGAGTTTGCGCGGCCGCGAACCACGCACGTCAGCACGACCTCAACGCTCGGCGAGATTCTCGGCCCACCGTTCAAGCGTGGCAAAGGTGGCCCAGGTGGTTGGGTCATTCTTGATGAACCTGAGCTGCATCTGGGCGCCGACATTTTGGTTCCAGATCTGGCGGGCTGGCGACGCGAACGCATGCCCGAACTGCCCGATGCCCCGTACTTGGTTCTCGCTCCTGACTGGGTGTGCGAAGTACTTTCGCCGTCGACCGCGGCACTCGACCGCAGCGAGAAGTTGCCGATCTACGGCGCGCACGGAGTTCGCCACCTCTGGTTCATCGACCCCGCCATTCGCACGCTTGAAGTTCTGAGCCTCGATGGAAACCGATGGCACGTCGTATCGGTTTTTAGCGGCGAGGCGGTGATTCGGGCTGAGCCATTCGAGGCGATCGAGTTGAGCCTCAGTGAGCTTTGGGCACGATAGGACAGCGAACCGACGATGACGGTACCGTCACCGCTTGGTGTGTTTGAGAGTTGACGCCCATTGCTACACGCCACGTACACACCACCGAGTGCGTTTCTGCGCACTCCCCTGCACTATAAGTCCGCTAAACTACTGATGTTACAGCTGGGGAACTAGGATTCGAACCTAGATAGCCAGAGTCAGAGTCTGGAGTCCTACCGTTGGACGATTCCCCAATGAGCTACTTGGACTTCTTTTTCTTACCAGAGTCGCCCCCTACCACAACATAGATGCGGACCTCATCGTTGTTTTCGTAGATGTTGAGCCCTTCCCAGCCACCCTTGCCATTCGGGTTGCTGATGTGGACTGCCTTGATTCCCGGCTGATTCACGATCTGCTTTCGCGGGTACGCACTCGACGGCAGAGCAGACTTGTAGAACTTCATCACCGCTTCGAAGTCCCCGATTGCCTTGTATCGATTTTCGGCGACCTTGCGTGCTGAGTCCGGAAGCACTCCGGGCTCACCCGGCGCCGCCGAAGTTCCAATCAACACTGCCAAAGAGAACCACGCGCTCATGAACGAAGAAGGTAGCTTCGCGCTGACAGCCAGTCCATGAACACCGCCACCACGGCGTGAATCATCGCGCCGTACCAGAAGCTGCGGGTCCTCAGCGCGAGGATCCCCAGAGCCAGCCCTGCGATGATCGACCCCAGCGCCTCGAGCTCAGCCTTCCCCAGGTGCATCACCGCGAAGGGCGCGACTGGCAGCAGCAACGCCCCGGTGCGGCCCAGCTTCGGCAACACGCCGTTCAGCATCCAGCCGCGGAAAAAGAACTCCCAGCCGACGAAGTAAAGCGCGTACCCAAGCTCGTAGAGCGCGAAGAGCTTCCAGCTGATCACCTCGGGCGCGCCTTCCGGACGCAGTGTGTACGCCGCCGCTCCCGCGAGTGGATACATGCCTTTGAACGCGGCCATCGTCGACGCGACGTAAACCGACGGAAGCATCACGGCCAGGAACAGGCCCGAGATCGCCAACCCCGCGCGCCAATCGCCAAGACCCATCCCATAGCTGCGATGAAAGCTGCCACGCGTCGCCTTCGAGACCGCCAACGGCACGAGGCAGTACAGAAAAAAGCTCGCGCCGAACCAGTAGAAGTGGGTGATCGCCCCGATTGCCGGGTGCTTGTCGAAGCCGTTTCCGAAGACGGTACGAAAGTAGTTCGTGCTGGCCTGGTGATGAGACAACACCAGCAGCGCGCTGCCCACGCACACGATCACCGTGGCTTCATTGCCAAGGCCCCGCAGGTAGAGCCGAGCCCTGGCGAACACTCAAGGGGCCTTGAACTTCAGCGCCGCATCGATTCTCGCCAGCGATTCTTCTTTGCCGATCAGCTCGAGCGTGTCACCAATTCCAGGGCTGACAGCAGTGCCGGTGACGGCCACCCGCATCGGCTGCGCCACTTTTCCCATTCCGATCTGCAGCGACTCGCTTGTGGTCTTCACCACTGCGTCCAGCGCGGCAACTGTCCACTCGGTCGTCTCGAGCATCTTTCTGACCTGCGCGAGCACTGCTTTGCCTTCTTCGGTCAGCTGCTTCGCGCCTGCAGCCGCGTCGATCGTG
>JANOHG010000845.1:0-4778 GCA_031406375.1 Archangiaceae bacterium
ATCGGCTTGACTTCTTTGAACCCGGGGAAGGCTTCCAGACAAGGCCGCTCGTCCTCGGTGATGGTGTCGCCGACCTTCGCGTCGGCCAGCTCCTTGACGTTGGCGACCAGCACGCCGACCTCGCCGGCCATCAGCGACTTCACCGGCTGAGTCCACGGCGCGAAGACCCCCAGTTCCTGCACTTCGAACTTCTTCTGTTTGTGCCACAACCGAATCTGTTGCTTGAGGGACAACGTCCCCTCGAACACCCGCACCAGCATCACCACGCCGCGGTAATTGTCGTACCAGCTGTCGAAGACCAGCGCCTTCAGCGGCCCAGAAGGATCGCCTTGCGGAGGCGGAACCTGTTTGGCGACCGCCTCGAGGATCTCGATGATTCCGATGCCTTCCTTCGCGGACGCGGGCACGGCGTTGCTGCCGTCGATGCCAATCACATCTTCGATCTCGGCGCGGGTTCGCGCGACGTCCGCCGATGGCAGGTCGATTTTGTTGATGACCGGGATAATCGCCAGGTCGTGCTCGACCGCCATGTAGACGTTCGCCAGCGTTTGCGCCTCGACGCCCTGGGTCGTGTCGATCACCAGCAGCGCGCCCTCGCACGCGGCGAGCGAGCGGCTGACCTCGTACGCAAAGTCGACGTGACCGGGGGTATCGATCAGGTTGTAGATGTACTTCTGGCCGTCGAGGGCGGTGTAGGTCATCCGCACCGTCTGCGCCTTGATCGTGATCCCGCGCTCGCGCTCGAGATCCATGTTGTCGAGGAATTGTGCCTGCTTGTCGCGGGCGTGAAGCGTTCCGGTCTTTTCGAGCAACCGGTCGGCCAGGGTCGATTTGCCGTGATCGATGTGGGCAATGATCGAAAAGTTTCGGATGTGCGCGTTCGCGGCCGGCATGAAGGTCGCGGGCTCGTAGCATTAACCCCTTTACCCCGCTACCCTTCGCCGACTCACATCGCACGAGGGGGAAACATGCACCGCCTCACCGGCTCACTTCTGGCTTTGCTCGCAACCAACGCACTCGCACAAGACGCGGGCGCCCTCGAAGTTCCTCAAGCGCCTCCTCCGCCCGCAGACGAGGTGCGGCGGGTCCTTGATTACTACTTCAACGGAAAGGATCGGGGGCCTTCGCTGGTCGAGCTCAAGGCGTGCCTCAAGGTCGACACCGCCAAAGACAGCCCAACTCGGTTCGATTGTATCGAGGAAGTGAAGGGGCCGGTGAAGGTGAACACCAACGTTCACGCGTGGATGATGTGGTTTCTGCCGAAGGGCGCGCTGTACGACGACGTCACGTTACAGTTCGCTCACGAAGGCACGGTTCGCAGCACCGTCGACGTCAAGCTCGACACTGAGATGCGCGCACGCACCTTTCGATCGCAGAACCTCTCGAAGAAGGGCAAGTGGACAATCACCTTGATGCGTGGCGCAACGACGCTGGGGACCACAACCGTCACCGCCCAGTGATTGCACGCCTGCGCCATAACCCGATTGACGCAGCCAACAGCGAGCCGACCAGGGCGAGTGCGGCCCAGGCCAGCGTACGACCGGCTGCGCTCGAAGGGGTCTCGCTGCGCACGCTGTCGAGGCTCTCGGCGAACACCTTCTCGAGCGACTCAAAGCGGCCGCTGGGGGCCGTGAACGTGACTACCAGGTGTCTCGCTTCGCCGGGAAACGCAGCGATGACGACCTTGCGCAGCTGGCTCCCCTGTCTCACCGAGCCAAGAACACGCACGTGGGGCGACGCACCCGTCACCAGCTCGGCGCGTTCCATCGAAAGCTTCAGCGACAGCTCGTGGGTGAAGTGGTTCACCGCCGCGGCAGACAGCTCATCGCGTGCTCCAGGGCCCACCGCGAAGGGTGCTTCTACCACTGCAACCAGCATCGACGCCGCCTCCTCTCCGTCTGAATCAACCAGGGCGGCGGCGAGCCATCGGGTCACATGCGGTGTGGCAGCGATCGCCGCGACCCGGGTGCCGTTGAAGAGATCCATGCGCGCCATTCGAAACCCGCGGGGAGGCTTGATCAGGAACCCACCCTGCTTGAGCGCAGCGCCCAGCGGAGCTTCGCTCTCGCCGCCGGCCAGCATCAGCACCAACATCACGCTCAGCATCGGCCCCCGAGGTTAGATGACTGCAGACGAACGCGACACGCTGGAAGCAAAAGCAGATCGCGCGATGCGCCGCGGTGAGCTGTCGACCGCGCTCGCCCTGTTTCAACAGCTGTGTGCTGCCTTCCCAAACGATGCGCCGCTGTTGGAGAAGCTAACGAACCTCAAAGAAAACCTACAGCCGCTAGAGCTGACCTCGCCCAAAAGCCGGTTCACCTCTGACTCGCCTGCGCCGCGCGCGGTAAGTTCGACGCTGGACCAAGCGGAGGTGCTGGCGGGACGCGCAGACTACCCAGGCGCAATCGCCGCGTATCGAGAAGCCCTCGCCCAGCAACCAGACAACGAGCTGCTCAAGGAAAGGCTCACCGAACTCTTTGCGCTGATGCAAGCACAGTCACCTTTGCGCCCGTCTTCCGTCGCACCGATTTCCGACGAGCGAACCTTGAACGAACTGCTCGAACGAATCACCCAGCGCCGCAAACGATCCTGATCGCCCAATCGAAATCGTTCGTGGCCCGAACGATTTTTGGTAAGGAAAAGCGATGCTGAACGCACTCACTCACCCACTGCCTACCGCGCCAACCCTTGGCCGAAGCCGGTAGCCACCACGCAAAAGAACGATCGCGCGAGGTCCAGCACCCAAAGTGTGACATTGGGAGCGTGAGTTGAACCGACCCCGAATCCAGTCAGACGGAACTGTCACTAACCCTCTATTTTGCCCGACGTCACTGTCATAGTCTCCATACTGCCTCTGACTGCGGTGCCTGAGTGCAACCAACACTTGAGGGAAATGCATGCGACTTGGAGTGCTAACGGGTGGGGGCGATTGCCCAGGATTGAATCCCTTGATTCGCGCGGTTGTGAAGCGCGGCGTTCTCGAGTTCAAGCACGAGTTCGTCGGAATCGAGAACGGCTATCAGGGGCTGATGGAGCCCGAGATGGCGGGCCCGCTGACGCTCGAACACACGCGCGGGATTCTGCCCAAGGGCGGCACGATTCTCGGCACCTCGAACAAGGCCAACCCGTTTCGGTACGCGCGAAAGGAGGAAGGCAAGTGGGTCGAGCGGGATCATTCGACCCAAGCGCTTTCTCGCTACAACGAGCTGAAGCTCGATGGGCTGATCGCAATCGGGGGTGACGGTACGCTGTCGATCGCTCACCGGCTGACCGCTTTGGGGATGAAGGTGGTCGGGTGTCCAAAGACGATCGACAACGATCTGAGCGGAACCGACCAGACCTTCGGCTTCGACACCGCACGGATGATCGTCACTGAAGCGATCGATCGGCTGCACACCACTGCGGAATCTCACGATCGCGTGATGGTGGTCGAGATCATGGGGCGGCACGCGGGCTTCCTCACTCTTGATTCGGCGATCGCGGGCGGTGCCGACGTGATCCTGATCCCCGAGATCCCGTACCTGCTCGAGGCGGTGGTTTCGAAGATCAAGCGCCGCGGCAACCGGAAGCGCAGCTTCACCATCATCGCCATTTCCGAGGGGGCGCATCCTAAAGGAGGCGGACTGTCAGTGGTGCAGCGCGCTGAAGACGTGCCGGGGCGCGGGGTGGTGAGGTTGGGAGGAGCCGGCAAGGTGCTCGCCGACGATCTCGCAGCGCACATCGATGCGGAAATTCGGGTGACCGTGCTGGGCCACCTTCAGCGCGGCGGAGGCCCGACCGCCGCCGATCGCCTGCTCGCCACCCAATATGGGTGCAAGGTGCTCGACCTGGTGCGCGACGGGCAGTGGGATCACATGGTCGCCTTGCGCAACTCGAGGATAGTAAGTGTGCCGCTGGCTGAGTCGAAGAAGGAACGGCGCGTCGACCCAACCGGAGAAGCGGTCTTGTTTGCCAAGAGCATGGGGGTGAGCTTCGGCGACTGATGTCACTTGTCGGCCGCCAGATTGGTCGGTACCGGATCCTGGAGCAGTTGGGCCAGGGCGGGATGAGTGTTGTCTACAAGGGGCTCGACACCGCGCTTGATCGCGAAGTCGCGGTGAAAGTGCTTCATCCACACCTCGCGGGTCGTGACGAATCTCGCAAGCGGCTTGCGCGTGAGGCCAAGGCTGTGGCCCGGTTGCATCACCCGAACATCCTCGAGGTGTTCGACTTCGCGAGCGTCGACGATCAAGACGCCTACATCGTCACCGAGTACATTCGCGGGAAGACGCTTCGGCAGTTCCTGTCGGAAGAGTCGCTAGAGCCGCCTGAGGTGGCGGCGATGGTGGTGCACGAGATCGCCTCTGCGCTGGCGCACGCGCACGACAGCGGAGTGATTCACCGCGATCTGAAGCCTGAGAACGTGATGTTGCGCGACGACGGCGTACTGAAGCTGATGGACTTCGGCATCGCGAAGATCGTCGACCGCGACGAAAAAATGACGATGACTGGAGCGTTGGTGGGCTCGCCCGCGCACATGGCTCCCGAGATCATCGAGGGGGAAGAAGCCGGGGCCGAAGCCGACGTCTTCTCGCTGGGGACGATGCTGTACATGTTCGCGACCGGGCGACTGCCGTTCATCGCGGCAAACACGACAGCGACGCTGAAGCGCATTCTCGACTGCGCTTATGCGGACCCGCGGCAGGTGGTGAAGACGCCGGGGTCGGCGGTGAGGTCCTGCATGCGGATGCGGTCGCCGAGGATAGCGCCGTGGGAGAAGGGGCTGGTGGGGTCGATGG
>JANOHG010000954.1:0-6892 GCA_031406375.1 Archangiaceae bacterium
GCACCGGCCGCCGCGGCGGTAATCGAAAAGTTCTTTGAGCTCAAACGATCAGGCGGCACCGCCTTCGGTCCAGGTTGGAAGGGGGCCCCTGCGAAACAGCCAACCGCCCCACCGCAGAAGCCACCGACCGAGTTTCCGACGACCGTCGTTACACAGCTGGCCACCGCAGCAGCAGATGCCGGCGCGGAATTCGCGGCCATCGACGCCGGCCGCGCGTCGGTGGCCGATGTGAAGTCTCCGTCGCTCGAGGTCGAGTGATGGCGTTGAGCGTCGAACGAAAGATCTGGCTGAATGTTCCGTGGGGCTTGGTGGGCGCCGTTGTCCTGACTGGTTTGGTCGGCATCTACAACCTCGGCAGCGCGGCGGCGAATACGTCTTTGTACGGAATGCAGGCGGTGTTTCTGGCCATCGGAATCATCGCGATCATCGCGGTAGCGGCTTTCGACTACCGCTTCATTCAGCGCATGGCGGTGCCGATCTACACCATCAACCTCGTGCTGCTCATTGGGCTCAAGTTCTTCGGCCACAAGGCGAAGGGCGCTGAGAGTTGGTTCGCGCTGGGCCCGCTGCGTGTGCAGCCCGCCGAGTTCATGAAGATCGGAATGGTGCTGATGTTGGCCAAGTATTTCCACGACGATTTTCGTCCGGGGAAGGACGGCCACTATGGCTTCGTGCGACTGATTGTTCCGACGTTGATCTCGGCGGTTCCGATTCTGTTGGTGCTGGTGCAGCCCGATCTCGGCACTGCGCTGATGATGTTCTTCACCAGCGCGACAATCATCCTCTTTGCTCGCGTGCGGTGGACCATAGGGGTCGCGATCGGCGTGGTGGTCGCGCTCGGCGTTGGCGTGATGTGGAACGACTACGTTCGTCCGCAGAGCGAGCCGAAGGTCACTGTCGTTCGCCACTACCTGAAAAAACATCAAGACGGGCGCATCGCTGGTTGGCTCGAGCCCCAGACGGATCTGAAAGGCACGAACTACCACGCGACGCAGTCGAAGATCGCGGTCGGTTCCGGTGGGATGACGGGCAAGGGTTGGAAGGACGGCACCCAGACAGGCTTGCGTTACCTGCCCGAGCAGCACACCGACTTCATCTTCTCGGTCTGGGCCGAAGAGCAGGGCTTCCTTCGCTGCATGCTCTTGCTGCTGCTGTACGCGGTCATCTTGCTGGGTTCGCTTGGCGTCGCGTACGGCGCGCGAGATCGCTTTGGAGCGTTCGTCGCGGTCGGCGTCGCGGCGATGATCTTCTGGCAGGTGTTCGAGAACATCGGAATGGTGACGGGCTTGTTGCCGATCACCGGAATCACCCTGCCGCTGCTCAGCTACGGCGGCAGCTCGATGCTCTCGGTGATGATTGGAATCGGGCTGCTGGTGAACATTGGAATGCGTCGGTACATCTTTTAGGAGCTGGGAAATGCCACTGCCTTTTCGCGCGGTGATCTTCGATCTCGACGGCACCCTGGCCGACTCTCTGAGCGACATCGGCGGAGCAATGAATGAAGCGCTCTGCGCGCGCGGCCTGCTCGAACACCCGCTGCTCGCCTACAACCAGTTCATCGGGGATGGAGTCGAGCAGTTGGCCCGGCGGGCGGCGCCGGCACTCGATGAGAATCACGTCAAACAGCTCGTCGACGAATACCGCGAACGCTACGCGGCGCGCATCGACGCTACGACGGTCCCCTATCAGGGCATCGCCGAGCTGCTCGATGCGCTGGTCGCCGCGCAGGTTCCGTTGGCGGTGTTGTCGAACAAGCGCGACGACTTTACGGTCGAGCTCGTGAAACGGCGGTTCTCGCGGTGGCCGTTTCGGGTGGTGCGGGGTGAGCGCGCGGAAGTGCCGCGCAAGCCCCACCCAGGGGTGGCGCTGGAGATCGCATCGACAATCGGAATCGTTCCGGCAGACTTCGCCTTCGTCGGCGACACTGCGATCGACATGAAAACCGCGGTCGCCGCGGGGATGCAGCCGGTTGGAGTCCTTTGGGGTTTCCGCCAAGCCGAAGAGCTGCTTGAGGCAGGCGCGAGGCGATTGATCGCTTTCCCCCACGAGCTATTGACGCACTGAACGGGCATTGACCCTTGATCCCAGCTGCGACCTGAGCGAGATCAGCAGCAGGCAGCGCACACCTGCGTTGGCCGGGGGAGAAAATGATGACTGTGAAGACCCAGCTCGAGTCGATGTACGAGTTCGAAGAGCGCCGTAAGAACGACGTGTGGCTGGTGCAGCCGATGGGCGGTGGCGTGGTGAAGGAAATCACCTTCGGCCAGGCGATGGACGAAGCGCGCCGAATGGCCGCGCATCTGAAGTCGCTGGGTTTTCCCGAGAAGAGCAACATCGCGCTGTTCTCGAAGAACACTGCGTGGTGGCTGATGGCTGACCTGGCAATCTGGATGTCGGGTCACGTCACCGTTCCGCTTTACCCGACGCTCACCGCTGAGACGATTGGGCAGATCCTCAATCACAGCGAGGCGAAGCTGGTTTTCATCGGCAAGCTCGACGGCTTCGGCGCAATGGAACCAGGGATTCCCAAAGGCATCGCGCGCGTGGCGCTGCCGCTGGCACCGAGCGTTGACGCACCGTCGTGGGAAACGTTGATCGCCGCGCAGAAGCCGATCGAAGGCAAGCCAGTTCGCGCGGCAACGGATTTGGCAACCATCATCTACACTTCTGGAAGCACCGGGGTGCCGAAGGGAGTGATGCACAGCTTCGCCACGATGTGCGCCTCTGATGGCTTGGCTGCGCGGCTCAAGATAGCGCCCGAAGATCGGATGCTTTCGTACCTGCCGCTGGCGCACGTCTTCGAGCGCACGCTGGTGGAAACAGGCACCTTCCTTCGCGGCTTCAAGGTCTTCTTCGCGCAGAGCCTCGACACCTTCGTCGATGACCTCAAGCGCGCGCGCCCGACGCTGTTCGTCAGTGTTCCGAGGCTGTGGATGAAGTTTCAGGCAGGCGTCTTCGACAAGATGCCGCCGAAGAAGCTCGATCGACTGCTCGGAATTCCGCTGATTGGCTCAATCGTCCGAAAGAAGGTGCTCAAAGGGCTCGGCCTCGATGCGGCCCGCTTTGCCGGCAGCGGATCCGCTCCGATCCCCGCGGAGGTCATTGGGTGGTATCGCAAGCTGGGGCTCGAGTTGCTCGAGGGCTACGGAATGAGCGAGAACTTCTCGTACTCGCACATGACCCGCCCTGGGGAGGTGCGGGTTGGCTACGTCGGTCGGACCCATGACGATGTCGAAGCGCGCCTTGGCGAAGGCAATGAGATTCAGGTGAAGAGCCCGGCCACGATGCTGGGGTACTACAAAGCGCCAGAGCTCACCCGCGAGGTGCTGCTGCCCGACGGCTTTTTGAGAACCGGAGATCAAGGAGAGCTCGACGAAAAGTCGAACCTGAAGATCACCGGCCGGGTGAAGGAGCTTTTCAAAACCAGCAAGGGCAAGTACGTGGCTCCGTCGCCGATCGAGAACCGCCTGCTGCTTCACCCCGACGTCGAGCAGGCGTGCGTCTCGGGAGCGAACATGCCTCAGCCGTTTGGGCTCGTCGTTCTCTCGATGAAAGCGCGCAACCAGCTGCAGAGCGCTGGAGCAAAGAGCCGCATCGAATTGGAGCTGCGTGAGCACATGGTCACCATCAACAAAGGCCTCGATCCGCATGAACAGCTCGAGACGATGGTGGTGCTGGTCGAAGAGTGGACGACAGAGAACGGGTTGCTGACCCCGACGATGAAGCTGCGCCGCGGAGCGATTGAGAAGAAGTACAACGATCGCGTCACCGGCTGGTACGGCGAGAAGAAAGAAGTCCTCTGGGGATAGGTGGAGAGCAGGACCCAGACCCTCGAGCGGCTGCGGCTGCTGCGCAAACCACAGCCGCCCGATGAACCGCTGCGCACGCTGTGCCACAACGGCTACCTTCAGGGCGGCCTCGCGATCGCGCTCGACGTGAAGATCGACGAGGCGCTGGGGCCGCTGCTCGAGACGATGGGCGGCGCCGCGCAGACGATTCGCGTGCTCGACATTCGAGGCAGAGTCTTCAGCGTCAAGCTCGGGGCACAGGAGCACGCGTGGGAAATCGACGGCCTCGAGTCGCTGGTCGACACGCTCAATCGCGGCTTCGCAGGGCAGGGTGACGTGAAGGCGCTGGTGCTGCTGGGCGAGTGGGAAGACATGATTCAGGTGTGGGCTTTGGCCAAGCCGGTGCTGCAGCAGTTGCTTGCCCTCGACTGGTTTCGGCCATCGAACCCGGCCGGGCTGAAGAAGGCGTTGGGCGACCAGCGGCCTTAGGTCAGCTCCCCGGAACTTGGTGATCGCCAGCACGCCTCGGTCGTTCGCCTTGCCATCGGGGCGTCTCGCCAACCAATCGACCACCCACTTTCCGGGTCGCTGTACTTAGAGCTCGAGGCGAGGCTCTAGCTCCACTTCGAAACGTAGCGCCGGTTGGATGTCGGGACAGCGGTTGGCAATGACGTGGCAGGCGCAGCAGAGTGCGCTGGCCGCGGCCGAGAAGCCTCGCTTCGGCGTCGGTTGTTGGCCTGGTGCGGTTGCCGCTCTGGCCGCGAAGGCGCTGGCGCTGAGCCCCCCGACCCTCGCGCGTACGGGTGATTTTCGACCACCGGCACCGTGCGGCGAATGGTGCGCTCGATGTCGCGCAGGTAGGCCCGTTCTTCCAAGTCGCAGAAGGACATCGCGATGCCTGCCGCGCCTGCCCGGCCAGTGCGCCCGATGCGATGCACGTAGCTCTCGGGGATGTTGGGAAGATCGAAGTTGATCACGTGGCTGATGCCTTCGACGTCGATGCCTCGTGCTGCGATGTCAGTGGCAACCAGCACGCGGATGGCGCCTTTCTTGAAGCTTTCGAGCGCGCGTTCACGTGCGTTCTGCGATTTGTTGCCATGAATCACATCGGCATCGACGCCCGCCTCTTCGAGTTGGCGGGTGATCCGGTTGGCGCCGCTTTTGGTTCGGGTGAACACCAGCGCCCGGGTCAGCGAGGCATCGCCTAACAGGTGCACCAGCAGCGCCCGCTTCTGCGAGCGTTCAACCAGGTAGAGGCGCTGGTCGACAGTCTGTGCGGTGGTTGCGACCGGAGTGACTTCAATGCGTACCGGCTCGCTGAGAATGCTTCGCGAGAGCTCCTGAATTTCAGGCGGCATCGTTGCCGAGAAAAAGAGCGTCTGACGCTTACGTGGAATCGCCGCAATGATTCGTTTCACGTCATGGATGAAGCCCATGTCGAGCATGCGGTCGGCTTCGTCGAGCACGAGAATTTCGAGCCCCTGGAAAGAGACCATTCGCTGAGACATCAGATCCAGCAGACGGCCGGGCGTGGCGACCAACACGTCGACCCCTCGGCGCAGCGCGCTGATCTGCGCAGCCTGACTGACGCCGCCGAAGATGACCGTGTGGCGCAGCGTCGTATTCTTTCCATACGTCGCGAAGCTTTCACCGATTTGTGTGGCCAGCTCGCGTGTGGGAGTCAGCACCAGGCAACGCACCGGCCGTGATGGAATGAGCGCAGCGCCCAGTCGCTGCAGAATCGGCAACGCAAACGCCGCCGTTTTTCCAGTTCCAGTTTGCGCGCAGGCGAGCACATCTTTTCCGGCGAGCACATGAGGAATGGCCTGAGCCTGAATCGGTGTCGGAACGGAATAGCCTTCGGCTTTGACCGCGCGCAACAGCGAGTCCTGCAACTTCAATTCTTCGAAAGTCATGAATCCTTGTCCAGATCAGCGCCAATGAAGGAGCCAACCCATTGTTTGAACGATTGAGATGTTTGCGAGAGCAGCGCCGTTTGCCCATTCGTTCTGCGGGCTTCGGCGCGTCCTACGCGGCTGCGAAATGCGGCCGCTGCTCTGCCCAATCCGTATACACGGTTATGGCCCGTCATGCGAGCAGCGGGCGTTCGTGTGCGAATCCGTGTCTTTCAGAAACGCTTCGGGCCTGGCAGGTCAGAAGAAGGTGGTCACGTTGAGACCCGCTCCGAAGTTGTGACGCGGCGGTTTGTTGAGGTCGATGAAAATGTCGTAGGTGCCGCGAACGCCGATCGCGAGAAAATCGGTCACGAAAAAATCAGTGCCGACCGTCGCGCCAAGGCCGGCGAAGCCATTGACCAGGGGCTGGGTGAACAACACCAGCGCCGACAAATGCAGCCCGACGTACGGGCGAATCTGTTCTTCGAGGAACAGGTATCGCACGCCGAGATTTCCTCCGCTGCCAAGCACCTGGCCCGCGCCCGATTGCGTCGAGGCACCCACCGGTGTCTCGGTCAGCATCACCGGGATTCGCAGATAAACGTCGAAGCCGCTCTCGATGTAGACGGACCCTTCGAGGGTAATTGCCCACTGGGCAGCGTTATTGATTGAAGTTGTTGCCTGACCCCCGATTCCGACCGAGCGGGTGGCGAACTGAGCGCGGGCGGCAGTGGGGGTCAGCAGCAGGCAAGACACAGCAAGGAAGGTCAGAATCGAAAGGCGCATTGTCGTCTCCACGGCTCGCAGGGAAAAGGGCGAGCTCGGGGGACGACGGGACTCTGAATCGCAACGGCGACGAAAACCGGCTTCGCTGATCGCGTGATTGCCACCAGCGTGAAGATCAACGTGAAGGTCGGAGTGAAAGACACGAAGGATTGTCGATGCCCACCGGCCGAAGTTGCGGCGCGCCCGCGGGCTTGGCGCCAAAGCCGCATTCGTCTAAACGCACAGGGATGACGACCACGCCCGATGCTGCTGCGAACTGGGGCAAGTGCAACATCTGCAAGAAGGCGATCGCCTTCGGTGGGCCCTACGTGAAGTGCACGGTGTCTACCTGCAACCGAAAGCGCTTCCAGCTCTACTTTTGCTCGTACGACTGCTGGGACGCGCACAACCCCGACTTCAATCATCGCGATCCGGACTACACTG
>JANOHG010000982.1:0-3597 GCA_031406375.1 Archangiaceae bacterium
GATGCGCTGCTTGTATTCCTTCCAAACCCAAAAGCCGCCGAACATCGCGGACGACAGCAAGACCGCGGCCAGCCCGGTGGCGGCAGTGCTGATGAAGAAGCGCTTGTAGCGGGTGGGGATCTTCTTCTCGCGCTGAATGACAAACACTGCGCGGATGCCGAGGCAGACTCCGAAAAACAGCGGAAACAGCTTGGTCGCGACCGCGAAGCCAAAGAAGGCTCCAGCGATGGCCCATTTTTCCTTCTTCATGAAGCAGATCGTCATCCCAAGGCAAAAGAGCCAATCCCACCGGAGGAAGCTTCCCGCCAGATAGTCGAAGACAATCGGCACTGCCGCCCAGATGCAGAGGCCGATGAGCGCTGGCCTTTCGCCAAACGTCTTGAAGATGAAGAACCACATCATCCCCATCAAGATCATGTCGATGAGGCCGATCAGCGTTTGATTCACGTCGTTGAGAGGCAACAACTTAGCGATCGGGTGCGCGATCAACGCCCACGCGGGTGAGTTGCTGTTGCCATGATCCATCAGGACCCGTTCCCATCCGCCCGAGGCCGAGATCATTCGTCGCCAGTCGTCCTTGAATTCGGCCCAGCGCGCGTCCGAGAACTTCGCGCGGACACGGGGCGCATCGGCCATTACCTGGTCGACCGAGATCACCTGGAAGTTTGTGATGTCGCGGGTCTCTTTCAGCCCATCGAGGACGTGGGTGCTCTCGCGGTCGGCGACGATCGCGGCTTTGTAGAGATCGAACCAACCGACTTCTGCCTGGTACTTGGCGCCCAGGTAGAAATGGAACTGTTCCCAGTGGTGCACCAAAGCGAAGTTGCCGCGCAACCCACCGAAGTTGCACCAGGCCATCACCATCAGAAAGGCGAGGATGCGTGCGGCCCAGAGCCGGTACCTTTCCCACTTCGCGTCGACGAGCCGGTCGATCAGCAACAGCCCCAGCGAGGCTTCGAGGAGGATGATCTTGAGAATGCCGGCGATGAAATGGTTCATGGGTCGTCGTTCATGGCTGGCTTGACTTGCCTTCGCGCGGCCGTAACAAAGGCGCCATGAGCGTACAAGAGCGCGACGTACTTACTGCGATGTCGAAAGTGATGGACCCAGAGCTTCACATCGACCTCGTTACCGCGGGCATGGTCAAAGATCTCAAGATCGAAGGCGGCAAGATTTCGCTGAAGATAGAACTCACGACGCCGGCCTGCCCGCTGAAAGCGCAGATTGAAAAGGACGTCGAAGCCGCGCTGAAGAGCGTGCCTGGAATGGAAGGTTTCACAATCGACTGGGGTGCGAAAGTGCGTGCCGCGCCGCAAGGCACAGCCAAGGACGCGTTGTTGCCAGGCGTGAAGAACGTCGTGCTGGTTGGCGCAGGGAAGGGCGGTGTCGGCAAGAGCACCGTCGCGGTGAACCTCGCCTGTGCGCTGCAAAAACATGGCGCGAAGGTGGGGCTGCTCGACGCTGACTTCTACGGCCCTTCGATTCCCTTGATGACGGGCATTCGGCGCAAGCCGGTGAGCAAGGACGGCAAGTCACTGAATCCGCTTGAAGCGCACGGGCTGAAGGTGATGTCGATCGGCTTTCTGATCGAGCCGGATCAGGCGTTGGTGTGGCGGGGGCCGATGCTCCACGGCGCGCTGATGCAACTGGTGAGGGACGTGAACTGGGGCGAGCTCGACTACCTGGTGCTCGATCTTCCTCCGGGTACCGGCGACGTCGCGCTGACGATCTCGCAGCAGGTGCGCGCGGCGGGCGCGGTGCTGGTAACGACCCCGCAGGATGTTGCGCTTGCCGACGTCGTTCGAGCCAAACAGATGTTCGACAAGGTGCACATCCCCATCCTTGGAATCATCGAGAATATGAGTCAGTTCCTCTGCCCGCATTGCGGAAAGGGAACACACATCTTCTCCTCTGGAGGCGGAAGAAAGGCCTCGCAGATGATGGACATCGCGTTCCTGGGCGAGCTTCCTCTGGAACTGAGCGTGCGTCAGGGAGGTGATGACGGCCTGCCGGTGGTGGTCGGGAAACCCGAAAGCGATGAAGCCAAACGCTTTATGGAGATCGCCTCAAAAGTTGCCGGCCGCATCTCTCAGGAGAACATGCGGTCGCGTCAGCCGCTGTTGAACAACCCGGCCACCGCAGGAGGCGTTTCGCATGCTGCCCGATGATTTGCCCGACAACGACCCGTTGGGTGACGAAGTGGGCGACGATCCTCCTGAGGATACGAAGAGCTTTCGCGGTGTGATTCCGGACTTCGTCCGCAAGGTTGCGGTCGCGGGCCTAGGAGCGGTCTTCATGACCGAGGAGGGGATCCGAAATCTCGCCGGACAGCTGAAGCTCCCAAAGGAAGCGCTGACTTACGTGCTTGGCCAGGCAGAGCACACCAAAGAGCAGATCGGGCGGGTGCTGTCGGAAGAGATCCGGCGGTTTCTTCAGTCAGAGAAGTTGCGCGATGAGTTCCTCAAGGCGCTCGCTGGCATGACGGTCGAGATAAAAGCGGAAGTGAAGCTGATTCCCGACCGCATCAAGGGAGAAGCACCGTCGTTGTTGCCCAAGGTGCAGATCAGCGAGCTCAAGGCGAGGTACGGGGGCACGAAGAAGAAGAAGGGCGAAGAGTGACGCAGGAACCACCGAAGCCACCCCGAAGGATTACGCCGCTGTGGAAGCGACTGCCGCTGATCGCCCTCGGCCTGTTCGGGATCTGGATGTGGCAGGGCGGCGGCGGGCTGGTGAGCACCGAGCGAACGCTGGTGTGGAAGGTGCCTGGCGCCTACGCGACGGTGCGGAAGGTCGAAGTCCAGCTGTGGAATGAATCGGATCTGTTGACGCGCTTCGAGCTCGACACCCCGTCCGGGTTGTCGCTCGATCCCGAGCGCCGGTTCACGCTCAAGCGCGGTCGTTACCGCAGCGAATTGCTGGTGTGGCGAGACGGCTCGTCTTCGCCTCAGATCAAGCGCGCGGAAGTTGAAGTAGGCAGCGAATCGACGATCGTCATTCGCTGATTTGGCCGCCTCAGCAACTTTCGAGCCGCGCTCAAGAGAATGATCCCGTGGGCTTCGCTTCGACCGTCATCCTCGGTGTTCGAGTTCAGTGTTCGACTGCTGCCAAGCGCCTTGGCGCGCTGCATCGAGCGGTTGATTGCGGTTTGCCCACTTGTCGTACTGCAGCCTATTGTCGTCCGCCCTCGCCCCCCTTCCAGCGAGCTGTGGAGACGACGAAGATGCGAATCGCAATACTGATGGTGGTGGCGTTGTGCGGCTGTCTGCCGAGGTCGGCCATTCATCCTCAAGGCGACCTTCACAACACCCGCTGCGCTGAGCTCCTGCACGGCAATGATCTGTTGCAGGCCCGAGCCGAATGCCAGCTTTCCCTGGAGTACAACCCTGATTCCCCGGAGGCGTTGGTGAACCTCGGTTATATTGAGTACCGCGAAGGCCACACCGACGCAGCGCGCGCGGCGTGGATCAAGGCAGCCCGGTACGACAACGAGAGCGCGCAGGCCTACAACAACCTTGGAGTGCTTGCGCTTGACGAAGGGGACGTGAAGATCGCCGAGTCGCGCTTCGAACGAGCGCTGAAGGTCAACCCCGCCTATCT
>JANOHG010001004.1:0-5234 GCA_031406375.1 Archangiaceae bacterium
CTGCAATCCCGGCCCGCTGGTCACCGCGAGCCCGTCGAGGTCCGACAGCTGCAGGCCCGCGCGCGACAACGCCTCGTCGACCACGGGCATCACCTGAACGACGTGGTTTCTGCTGGCGAGCTCAGGAACGACACCCCCCCAGCGGCGGTGGATGTCTATCTGGGTCGAAACGACATCCGAAAGCGCAACCCTGCCATCGACCACCACCGAAGCGGCGGTTTCGTCACACGAGGTCTCGATGCCCAACACTTTCACGCGCGATCGTTCACTCGAGCTGGCCGAGCGCTGCCCGAACTTCATCGGCCATCGTCCCGGTCGGCTTCAACTTCAAATACCGGCGGTACGGCGCGCGCGCTTCGTTGTTTCGCCCCATGTTCTGGAACGCCATCCCGAGCGCGAGCCACGCAGAAGCGTTGCTGCCATCGATGGCGACCGATTCCTTCAGCAACGGTACCGCGTCGCGGTAGCCGGTGTCGGAAAGGACCATCGAGATTCCAAGCCCTGTCTTTGCTTCATGTGACTGGGGGTCAAGCACCAGTGCTTGCTTGTAGGCGCGCAACGCAACGCCCCAGCGCTCTTTCTGAATCGCGCTCTTCGCGTCTGCGATCAGCTTTTCGTAGTCGCCCGCGCCAGTTCCGGCATCGGAAACGGGCGCCCGGGTGCCTGCGTCGACGAACAGGATACCGGCGTCGGCCATGCCTGCGTCGACTGTGCGGCCTGCGTCTTTGACGATTGGCGCAACGAGGGCGGGCACCGAAGCATCGAGGTCCTCGACGGCCACGTTGACCAGCGTGGTTGACGCGTCGAAGCGATCGGGCTCGAAGGCGAGCTCTCCTGCATCGACTTCATCGATTGTCGGGACGATGACGATCGAATTCCCACCGCCGCTGCCCTCGAGCACCTCGGGGCTTCGGGGAAGTTGCGACAAGATCGCAGCAGCCATTGCGCCCAGCGCGAGGCCCATCGCGACGATGACTGGAATCGTGAATCGCGCCTTCGCTACCGGAGGCTGGGTGTCTTCGTCGTCGAACGAAGGCGGTGGACTCACTGCTGGGGTTGGAAGCGCCGGTGTGTTTTCGTCAGAGAAGAACTGATCTTCGGGAGACGATCCCGTCGCAGAGGGAGAGGCCTGCGGTCGCGGAACGACGCCGTGACCAGGGTAGGGCGGCAGCGCCAGCTGTGCAGGCGGTAGCCCAGGAGGAGGCGTCATGTCCGAAGGCGGAGGAGGCGCCTTGGCGAACTGTGGCGGCCCGTTTGGATGCCCGATGGGCGAGTCCAACGGAACCGGTCGGGTTCTCGGATCGAGCATGAGAGGAACAGGCTCATCGGCCGTCGGCAACGCGCCAATCGGCGCGAAAGCCGATGACGGGTCCTTTTCGAGTGCGGCGCCACCGAACTGCGGCGTCCTTTGAGGATCCGACTCGAGCGAAGGGGTCTCGTCCGGCCTCGTCCAGGCGCGCACTGGAGCCCAAATCGATGACGAGCTGATCCCTTCGGGATCCAGGTGGCTCCACTTGTCGAGCAGGTGCGCACGGGCCCGCGCAAGCTCGTTGGATCGCGGCGGCTCGACCAGAAACTGTGACGCCTGATCGCGCACCACAGGGCCCGTCGCCGGAAGCGGTACGATCTGAATCTCTACGGTCGGAGTCCCCTTGGGCTTGGGCTCGAAGCGAATCACCTCGGCCGCGGGCTTGGGCACCACCGGCGGCCGGGTCGACTCGACTTCGATTGGAATTTCTATGGGTTCTTCGCGCGGCGGCGGTGGTTCTGGCGCCACGACAGCAACCGCAACCGGCTCGACGGGCGGTATGAACGGAACTGGGGCAACTTCGAGCTTGTTAGGCGGCGGTTCGATCGCAACCGCGGTCGGCATCGGGTGTGTTGCAGTGACCTCGGGGGGCCGGCCTGCCTCGGCTCCGACCGGCTGGGCCCCGATGTTGAGCCATTCTTCGATTCCCGGTTTCTTCTTTGATGGCTCTTCGGGGGTGGCAGGGGCTCCGAGCTCTTTGATGAGCCCTTCGAAATAGAGCTTGCTGATGATCCCCAGTGCCGCGAGATCTTCGAAGTCCGAATCGTCGACCACCTTCGCCAATGGGCGCCGGCCGTCGAACAGGCGCAGCAGCCCGTTCACTTCGTCGGGAATCTCAGAAAGTCGGTCGGCAAGCTGGGTGTAGTCGAGTTCGAAGACGGTCTCTAGCGGAGGCAGCTGCTCAAGCATCCGGCCCCACTCGTCGAGCCGGCGCATGCCTTCCATCAACAGACCCTGCGTCGACATCTCGATTCGCTCGGGGCGATCGACAGGCAGAAAGCCAACCTCGAACTTGCCCTCGAAGGTGTTGAGCATTCGGTAGAACGCGTTCTCGCCCTTCAAGCGGCCAAGCTCCGAATCGATCACCTTTCCTTCTTTGAAATAGATGACGCCGGTGCGCTCGCCCTCGAGCTTGATGGTTCCGGTCTTTCGACCAATCTCGAAAGTCTGGACGAGATCGACGACGCCCATGTCAGCGAGACTTCCTGCGAACCCCGCTTTCGTCTCGCGCTTTTCGTGGCGTTCCTTCTCGACCTTCTGAAGGATCATCTTGGCGCGGGTGACGATCTCTTTGATGTAAATCGGCTTCGTCAGATAGTCGTCGCCGCCCAGTTCGAGGCCCTTGACCTTGAACTCGACGGACTTCTGATTGGTAAGGAAGACGTAAGGGATGTGACGGAATCGCTCGTCGCTCTTGAGGATGCGACACAGTTCGAACCCATCCATCTCGGGCATGCGGGTGTCAGCGAGCACGAGGTCGGGGGGGCTGATCTGGACTTTCTCCAGAGCATCCTTGCCATGGATCGCGGTCGTGACCTGGAAGCCAGCCTTCTTCAGGCTGACCTCCATCACACGCAGGCTCTTCGCGTCTCCGTCGACGAGGAGGAGGTGCTGCTTCGCCAAAGTTGAAAACCTCGCTAAAAGGAAAGAGGCATTTAGGACGCCGCCAGGTATTCCGCCAGAACTGCTCGGTCTTCCTCGGTCATCACGAGAAACTCGAAGCCCATGCCACCTTGCAGGGGAGGCTCGGGGAAGCGGCGAACCCAGGCCACCCGGCCCCGGGCGCGCATGGGACGAGCGACGCCGGGAACATGAAACTCGAGGGCCAGCTGTTCGCCCCGCTCAAGCAGCAGATCTGCGCGGATGAAACTCCCGCCGATTGAAAGGTCGGCACCCACGAAGTGGAGCTCGCCTTTGGCATCGAGCCCCTTGAACTCGACTTTCAGCGGGTGGCGCTCGTGCTGACGTCTGGGTGGATTCACCTGAAGAACCCCTTCTTTGTCTCGGTCTTCTTCTTGCGCATGTCGATCAATCGCAGTTCCTGGCTCGCCTCGAGATGACGGGGGTTGAGTTGCACCGCCTGCTTGAAATGGATTTCAGCCTTGCTGATGTCGCCCTCGACCCGGGCAATCACACCCAGCTGATAGTGGGCGCGGTCGCATTGGGCATCGACCTTGAGCGCTGCGATCATCAAGTCCTTGGCGGTCTGTGCCTCGGCTTTTCGCGAAGGGTCCATGTAAACTGCCCATGCCTGTGCGGCGAGCGACGCTGCCTTTTTATCCTTCGCGTAGGCACGCGCGAAGTGGTCCTCGGCCTGTCGGTAGTCGCGTTTCTTGAAGAAAAATTCGCCCATTTTCATCAGATCGTCAGTTTGCCCCACAGAGGCGGCTTTAGGTGGAGCGGCAGCGGCCGTCGAGAAGCTGCTCAGGTACGCCGCTCGCTTCGAGTCGTCATAGAGCGTTTCGTAGGCTTCGCGAATCGATTCGAACACCAGCGTCATTTTCTCTTGGTACTTGGGAAGCGACGCCGGCAGTCGATCGGGGTGGAAAACCTTCGCGAGGGTGAGGAACGAGCTCTTCACCTGTTCTTTGCCCGCACCGACCGGAATGCTGAGGATCGCGTAAAGCTCCTTCTTCTCTTTCAGTTGCTTCAGGCGTTCGTCGATTTGAGTCGCAAGTTGTCCTTCGATGGCGGTCGGCGCAGCATGATTGGTTGACGCTGAAGGTTCGACGATTGGAAGTGGGGCCGGTGGTGCCGCACCAGGCAGTGGTGGATTCGCCCTATTGGGCATCGTGCCCATGTTCTCCATCGCGCGACGGAGCAAGCGCTGGCGTCGCAACCGAGCGTCCTTTGTTGGGTCGGTTGGATCGCCAACGTCGTTGTCTCCCCTTCGAGTGGCATCACTCGCGGTGGGCGCTTCAACGACCGACTCGACGGAAGCCTCGATGATGGGAGTATCGGACCCGTCGCCAGTCGGCGAGGCCCGACCTACCAATTTCTCAAGGCTCGAATCTGCCCGCTTGAGTGCTTCCTCGAAAGAGGCGACCCCCGGCGCGGAAACCGGACCTCCCAAAGCGGGCTGAACGAGCCTCCAGAGGTCTCCTTCACCCTCGTCGGCCAGACCTGCGGGTCCGAAGATGAGGGGCTTGTTCGGCACCGATTGATTCCACGAAGCCGGCACTCCAGAGTTCGGTGGTGCGCCCACGTTTGTCGAAGCGCGCAAGGCCTCGTTCATTCGCTTGAGGAGGCTGTCCTGCTCGCGGTGTTGCTCGAAGAGCTTCTTTTCTTCGGGACGCGCCGACTGCAGCGCTTGTTCCATCGGCACCGGCAGCACAGCCCCGCGTGGAACCTCTGGAGTCTGGGGCCCGAACCAGTTGGACGCGGCGGCGTCGGCTTGGTCGGTCTCCATCCGGGCGCGGATCTCTTCTGTTCGCTGAAGTTGGTCCGCAGACTGTGCGTTCTCGACGAGCCCACGCTTCGCGGTGAGCTCTTCCTCGATGGCTCGAGCGCTTCGTTCTTGGGTGGCTTCTTCATCGGCGCGGCGTGAGTTCGCTTCTGCCGCGCGAACTTCTTCGGCAAACTGCGCAGCTTCCTCGGCAAGGCCGGTTTGAATTGCTGCTTCGAGGTCTTGGGCTTCTTCGGCGAGACGAGCTACCTCAGCCAGACGAGCTTCTTCGGCGAGACGGGCTTCTTCGGCGAGACGAGCTTCGACGGCGAGACGGGCTGCTTCGGCGAGCCGTACTGCTTCGGCGAGACGAGCTTCTTCGGCGAGACGAGCTTCGACGGCGAGACGAGCTTCTTCGGCGAGACGAGCTTCTTCGGCGAGGCGGGCTGCTTCGGCGAGGCGGGCTTCTTCGGCGAGACGAGCTTCTTCGCCAAAACCTCAGGCCCCATTAACAGCAAAAGGTCGTTTCATGCGGCTCTG
>JANOHG010001017.1:0-1149 GCA_031406375.1 Archangiaceae bacterium
GCCGACGGCAATCAGAGGGAGATCCGGTTGGTTCGTCGACCAGCTCGCCGTGCGCTGCCAGCCGCTGAGCTGCTTCGATGCCAACAGCGCATACTGTGAGAGCTATTGGACTGACGAGTTTGGCGGCATGGGAGGTTCGCCGTTCAGCACTGACAAGACCGGGACACTGACGCGAAACGAGATGACGGTGACCACACTCGCGCTTCCCGACGGGCGAGTGCTGACGGTGACGGGGGCTGGCTATGAGCCCGTCGGGAAATTCGTCGAGGCCAGCCGCGAGCTCGACCCCTTGGTCGACCCGGGCTTAGTTGAGCTGCTCGAGGCCACTGTGCTCTGCAACGACGCCCAGCTGCAAGGACCAGAAGAAACCGAGCCACGCTGGAAGCCCATTGGCGATCCGACCGAAGTCGCGCTGCTGACCGTCGCGATCAAGGCCGGACTCATCCCCGACCAACTCAAGGCCCGCTTCCAACGGCGCGCCGAGATTCCGTTCGATCCGGAAGCGAAGATGATGGCCACCCAGATTCAGACGACCGAGGGATCGCGGGTCATTCTCAAGGGTGCGCCAGAGGAAATCCTCCAGCTGTGCGGGGCGGTGCGCAAGGCAGGCCGAGAGGTTGAGCTCGACGAAGAGGGCCGGCACCTCATCCACCCCGCGACGGATGAGATGGCCAGCCAGGCGCTGCGGCTGTTGGCGGTCGCGGCAGTGAACGGAGCGCACGTCGATGCCGCCGCACGCTTCGAGCCTTTTCGTGGCAAGGCGGTGTGGCTTGGGCTGATTGGGCAGCTCGACCCGCCGCGGCCGGAGGTGAAGGATGCAGTGCTCCGTTGCCGAGACGCGGGGATCCGCCCGGTGATGATGATAGGCGACCACAGGGTGACGGCCGGCGCGATCGCCAAAGTCCTCGGCATTGCCCGCGACTGCGACGGCGTCATCGAAGGGCGCGAGCTCGAACAACTGTCCGAAGCACAGCTGGCCGCGCGCATCGGTGACATCGCGGTGTTCGCACGCGTTCATCCCGCACAAAAGCTGCGCATCGTCGCCGCCTACCAGAAGCGTGGCGACGTCGTCGCGATGACCGGAGATGGAGTCAACGACGCGCCGGCGTTGGTGAAAGCCAACGTCGGGGTAGCCATGGGCAGCATCGG
>JANOHG010001033.1:0-3112 GCA_031406375.1 Archangiaceae bacterium
TGAAGTCATGGGCGACGCCGGCTGCGAGCCTACCCACGGCCTCCATCTTCTGTGCCTGGCGGAGCTGCTCTTCGAGCTGTCGGTACTCGGTGATGTCACGCCACACTCCGGCCAACCGGACGATCGTGCCGTTCGCGTCGCGCACTGGATAAGCGCGGGCACGGATCCAACGAACTGAACCATCAGGGCGCACAATTCGATACGCCTGATTCCAATCCGCGGACCCGTGGGCCTGAAGTGACGCTTTCACACGCTCGCGATCGTCCGGGTGAATCGCCTCGGTCCAACTCTCGGGAAAGGCAAGCAGGCTCTCACCGGCTCGCCCAAAGACGGCCTCGTAGGCCGGGCTCACATAAAACATCACCTTTCGCGCCGGGTCGCTGAGCCAGAAAACATCCTCGATGTTTTCGGCGAGCTGACGAAAACGCTGTTCGCTTTCGCGCAGAGCAGCTTCACCCCGCTCGCGGGCCGCGATGTCGTGCTGCAGGTTCCGGTTGGCTTCTTCGAGCTGAAAAGTCTTCTTCTCGAGCTTTCGAACCAACGTCTGACTGTACGCTTGGAGCAGGCCGATTTCGTCGTCCACCAGCTTCAGAGGAAGGGCTGGAATCGGACCTTCCGCCGCTGCCTGGACGGCCTGAATGCGAGCCAGAAACTCTTTGGGCTCAATGGGCTTTCGAATAAATGCATCTGCACCGAGATTCATTGCGAGCTGCTCGTCTGCGGGTTCGGTATAAGTTGCCGTGTATATAATAAACGGCGCCTTTCTGAGCCGCGCGTCCGCCTTCCAGTGGCGCAGAAGCGTGTAGCCGTCCATCACAGGCATCAACAGGTCTGAGATAACGAGATCAGGTGGATTCTGGCGCGCCATTGTCAGCGCCTCAGCGCCGTGAGACGCAGTTTCAACCACGCAGCCATTCCCACTCAACAGAGCCTTCAGGTAGTAGCGATTCTCTGTCTTGTCATCGACGACGAGCACCCGCATGGCGTTCCCCTAAGGTCGAGTCATGACGAGTTCCATTTCCGTCACAAAAGTCGCAGGATTGATCGGCTTCTCGATATAGCCGGTACAGCCCGCCTCCAACGCCTTCTCTCTGTCACCGAGCATCGCATACGAAGTGACAGCGACGATGGGAATATCCCGCAACACTTCGTGCTGTCGCAGCGCACGGGCGACGGCGTAGCCGTCCATCGTGGGGAGCTGAATGTCCAAAAGAATCAGAGTCGGAATGAGAGCGCACGCTGCCTCGATGCCGCGCGCACCGTCGCCGACCGACTGCACTTTGTAGCCATGCTTCTCCAACAGAAACGTCAGGAGATAGCGGTTCTGCTCATTGTCTTCGATTATCAGGATCGACCGGCTCATAGATCAATCCGTTTCGTAGGAAGCGTGACGGTGAAAAGACTGCCCTTTCCCCACGTGCTCTGGGCTGCGATGTTTCCCCCGAGCAATTCCGTCAACCGGCGAGAAATCGCCAGCCCGAGGCCCGTACCTTCGTGCTGGCGATGAAGGCCAGAGTCAATCTGATGAAACGGCTGAAACAGCCGTGAGAGGTCTTCGCTCTTCATTCCGATCCCCGTATCGCCGACCCGGATGCGCAGGGCAGGCACGTGCTTGTCTGGGTTCGGCCCGCCGACATTCTCAACGACATCGATTGTGAGCGTTACCTCGCCGTGGTCGGTGAACTTGATCGCGTTGTTGAGCAGGTTGAGTAGAATCTGCTCGACTCGACGCTGATCGCTGTCGAGCTGCTTGAGATCCTCGGGCATCATGACACGCACCGCGAGGCCCTTCTTGTCTGCGAACGGCGCCACAGAAGCGACCATGCGTGTGACCGAAACGTGCAGGTCGAACGGCGCAAGGTGAACCGGCAGCTGCTCGGCCTCGATCTTTGAAATGTCCAGCACGTCGTAGATCAGATCCAGCAGGTGCCGTGCGCTGGCTTGCACCATCCCGAGCTGCTTGGACTGCTCGGGGTTGAGCGGGCCAGCGAGGCCTTGGAGAATGATCCCGGTGAACCCGATGATCGAGTTCAGCGGAGTCCGAAGCTCGTGCGACATGGTCGCGAGAAAAGACGACTTGATGCGGTCAGCTGCCTCAGCGCGCTCTCGGGCCTCGTGCAGGTCAATCGTTCGCTCTTTGACCTTGAGCTCGAGACTCTCGTTCAGCTCACGCAGGGCGCGCTCGGCCTGCTTGCGTTCGGTGATGTCGATCGACAGCACAAAAATCCCTTCACGCACCGGCTGAGATCTGATGTCGAACCACCCAGAAGATCCGTCGGCGAAGGTGAATTCGGTCTCTTGATGAACAGAAATGCGTTCTCGCATGCACCGATTGAGCAGTGCGAAGACTGGAGTGCCTTCGATGCCAGGCCACACGTCCCGCATTCGGTTGCCGAAAAGCTCGGAGTTGGGTCGCCGGTTCTGAACCGCCGCCGCGCCGTTGAGGTAGAGGTAACGCCAATCGAAATCGAGCAGTTGGCAGCTTTCCAGGATGGTGTCGATCGTCGTTCGGTAGCGTGCTTCGCTCTTGGTCAGCGCCTCCTCTGCGCGCTTGCGTTTGGTGATGTCCACGCCCACGCCCCCCAGACAGGGTACGTCATCGACCACAATCCGTTTGCCGGTGAAAAGGTACGGAATCGCGCGACCATCTTTCGCAACAAATGAGGCTTCGACGCTCGATTCCCCGGTTTCGAAGACTTCTGCGATTCGCTGCTGAAGTAGGTCCTTCTCTTCGCGGGCGAAAAAATCGAGCGGATGCATCCGCGCAATCTCTTGCGCTGAATAACCAGAGACAGTCTCGAAGTTGCTGTTCCAGCGCAGAAACCTGCCTTGCTGGTCATAGAGGTAGAAAATGCCCGGCACTGCCTCGACGAGGTTCCGCGCGAAACGCTGTTCTCTTTGCGCTGCCTCTTCCGCCTTTTTTCGCGCGGTTACGTCGCGAACGATTTTCGACACACCGACAATCTTCCTCGACCTAGGCACCGCTGGGTCGGGTCCCCACGTCGGGGAAAAAGTGATCGCTACCGGGATGGCGACACCGTCTTTACGTACGCGGGTCGTCTCAAACTGCTCGATGCGTTCTCCGTTCGTGATCCGGCGCAGAATCAACGGC
>JANOHG010001039.1:0-4045 GCA_031406375.1 Archangiaceae bacterium
GCCAGGCGCTGGGGCTGCAGGTGCCTTCTTCAAACGTGAGCGACGAGCAGCCTGCGTTGTTGGCGACCGATCGCGATGAGGCGCTCAACGGGGAACTGGTGCGGATCATCGGCTCGGTTGGAAACGGATTTCCCGGAGACGTGCGCCAGGGCTTGGTGCCGTTGGGGCTCGCGCAGCGGGTGCTGCGAAGCGAAGGGCGCGTGGCCGAGTACGCCATCGCGGTGCATCGACTCGACGAGATTCCCGAAGTGAAGCGTGCGCTGCAGAGTGCGCTTGGGCCTTCATTCGAAGTGCACACCTGGTGGGAAAGGATGCCCGCGCTGCGGGACGTCGAGAAAGCGCAGGACGTATTTGGAATCATCATGGGTGGCATCGTGCTCGCGGTGGTGTTGTTGGGCGTCGGCAACCTGCAGTTGATGAGCGTGATGGATCGCGTGCGCGAGGTTGGCACCCTGCTGGCGATCGGGATGCGTCGTCGGCGCGTGGTCGGTCTGTTCGTGCTCGAAGGATTGTTGCTGGGGGTGATGGGCACCGCGCTTGGGCTGTTGCTGGGCGAAGCCGTACTGCACGCGATCGATTGGCACGGCTTGAAGCTCGCGGCGCCCGGAGCGTCGCTCGAGCAAGAGGTACACCCCACCCTGAGCGCGGTGTGGCGCTGGGGCATTGTGGTGTCGGGCGTGCTCGGCGCGACGGTCTCGTCTGGAATCGCTGCGCGGCGGCTGGCCAAGCTTTCCGCGGCAGAGGCGCTGGCCGCACCATGAACGCGCTGCTTCGGCTGGCGGCGCGCAATCTGTCGCGGCATCGACGGCGAACGATGTTGCTCACGCTCGCTGGCGCGTTGGGAGTCACCGCGCTGCTGTTGCTCGCGGGCTTGTCGACTGGCTTCGTCACCTGGCTGATTGAAAACTCGGTGCTGGCGAAGATTGGCGCGATTCAGGTGCACCGCGTCGGCTACTCGAAGACGGCGATGGCGACTCCGCTGAGCCTTGCGTTCGCCGACACGCCGCAGCTGCGGGCGCGGATTTCGGCCGTCGAAGGAGTCACCGCGCTCAGCGGCCGGCTGTTGTTCTCGGGCTTGGTGGGCAGCCAGGCAGGGCAGACCAACTTCGTGGGCCGCGGGGTCGAGCGAGACGCCGAGGCCCGGGTGTGCCCAAGAGCGTTCGATGATTTTCTGCAGGGCGCATCGTTGCCTGAAGGATCGGTGGTGATCGGGGGCGCGCTCTTGAAGTCGTTGAGTCTCAAGGCGGGGGATCAGGTTCAGCTGCAGTCCACCAGCGTCGGGGGAAGGGTGAATGCGCTCACGCTGACCTTGCTTGCAATGCGGGACGCCGGCGCTGCCCTCGACAGTCGCCGGGTGGTTGCGGTTCCGTTGGCAACTGCGCAGGCGCTCACCGGCCTTCAGGGAAAGGTGACCGAGTACGCGATCGCGACCGCTTCGCTGGACGAGGTCGACGCAGTGGCAGGTCGCTTGCGCGAGGCGCTTGGGCCCGAGTTCGAAGTACAAACCTGGAGCGAGGTCCTCGGCATCTGGCGCGACGTGATTGGCTATATGAACTGGTTGATCGGCCTTGCCGGACTACTGCTGGGTTCGGTCGTCGTCGCGCTGCTCGCGGCGGCGACTTCCGGTGCGGTGTACGAGCGGGTACGTGAGATTGGCACCCAGCTCGCCGTGGGAATGCGGCGGCGCGACGTCCAACGTTTGTTCCTTTACGAAGCGGCGATGCTCGGAGTCATCGCCGCCGTGGCAGGAATCATTCTCGGTAGCGCGTTGGTGGCGACTGTCGGAGAAATCGGAATCCCCGGTAAGTATTTCGGCTTTCAAAGCGGAGTGGTTCGCCCTTCGGTCGACTGGGCGGTCGCTGCCTATGGCGCCCTGGGAACTTTCAGCGCCACCGTGATCGCCGGCCTCGTGCCCGCGTGGCGTGCTTCGCGGCTCAATCCAGTGGATGCGTTGCGGGGGAAAATCTAGTTCTGTACACCGTCAATGACAGACACAGAAAAGCGAAGATTTACTGCCCTTCTGCCACCGCACTCGTCGGCCGCGGATGCCGCCGAAGGCCGGCCCGTCCCGAGATTCAGACGCTCCTGGGGTTAGTTGTTCAGCAAGACTCGCTCGCGCAGGACGTCATCGAGGTGGCGGCGCGAGTCCAGAACTCCGTGGACTTCAACGACGATTCCTAAGACGCGATAGACGATTCTCCACGGCGGTTCCTGAACTTCACGCCAGGTGCGCTCCCCAAGGTCACGCAACTCAGGAACCACCCGGCCGCGCTGGGGTAGGAGGCGAAGGGCTTCACTCCTGTCGATGAGCCGGTCGAGGATTTTTGCGGCGTGCACTGGAGCTTCGACCCACAGGTGGGCAGCGATGGCCTCCAGGTCGTGACGGGCAACCTCCATCCACTCCACTCGGTAACGGCGACCGGTCATCTCCTTTGTGCCCGAGCAAGCGCGGCATGCGCAAGCTTCCTCATCTCTGCGCTCGAGTATCGCTTGCCGCTTTTTCGCTGCACTTCCTGTCCATGAGCCAGCAGCTTCAGCATGATCAGGGTGTCGTTGAGCCGATCGTGCTCTTCAACACCCATCACGACGACCTTGGGTTTGCCGCTCTGGGTAATCACGATCGACTGGCCGCTGTCGGACACCTCTTGAACGAGCTGTTTCGTGCGGTTCTTGAGCTCCGAAATTGGGCGAATGCTCGAGGCCTTCATAGGTCATAAGATAGCACGGAATTCTGGCCTCCTCAACGACTTGGGCCCTTTCGCGTACGAGAAAGGGTCTCACCGTGAGCGCGGCGTTGGACGAGGCGAAATATCCGCGTGGCGTCAAAGTAGAGCGGCACGAACTGCAGACGCTTCACCTGGAGCGAGCGGCCTTTCATGGCGAGTGGAACTACTGCTTAGGTCCCCATACGGAAGCGCAACTCACTGCCTCGCGAGAAGCCGCCTCAAAAGAAGTGAATCCTGTCTCGCATGCTGAACGTAATGAGAAATGGATGAAGCTCATTCGCGAGCAACTGCTGAGCGGGCTGAGGAACAGGCGCTTTTGTCGCGAGCGCGGTATCAACCGCAACACCTTCACTGGGGCGCGACGCCGCCTCGTCGGTCAGATCCGAAACTCTCCCCGTGCGGCGAAGAAATTCGCCACCGTGGCCCAACCGTCGAGTTTCGAGACCAGGGCCTCGGTATGTTGGCGACGCTCCTGCCTCGATCCCGGTAACCGGGACGGCGTGAGCAAGCGGTCGAAGTCGGCCAGCTACGATGTCGCCTTCGAGGAGACCACCACCGCACTCTGGCGCAGTGCGATCAGCACGGGATTGCAATAGTCGAGCTGGCGATCTCGGTTGACATCTCACATCGTCTGGAATACCCGAGCCGCGCGCAACATCAATGAAACACATGAGGGAGGTTACTGAGTGCCAATTTTGGTTCGGCCCGAACCAATGTCGATTGGTCGTCAGCGATCCATTTGGCTACACGTATTTGATGACTCATTTGTCTTCAGGCCCATCGTCTCCGCGCCATTCAGGATTGCCAGTTGGAGTCGCACGTCGTCATCCAACGAGACCGACTGAGATAGCTCTTTTAGCGCTGAACTTATTCATTGGAGAGATGAAAGATGCTTGAGAGCGAGCGCCGAAAACCCGTCGTGCATGTAGCGTTGTGCCTATTCGTATTTTTGATCGCCTGCAAAGACCCAATCAGCCAACAATCGGAGAAGGGTAGCAGCAGTCTGAGGAAGCAAGAAAGCTTAAGAAAGCGAATGGTCGGCTCAAAACCGCTGGCCCGCGAATTCCGTCCCGTCGTCATCTCAGAAGCAGATTTTCTCGCGACTCTGCGTTTCGGTGGTCCCGCGTCAAGCGACGCTCGTGTGGCCGCTGCCTATGCCGGAGCAGAGTCAAATACCACCGAATCGTTGGGGGTCCTTGCTGAGCGATCGGCAGGATCCTTCAGCACAGAATTGGTCATCGTTGCGCGCGACCTACGTGACTTCGATGGAACCCTGGAGACCAAAGACTACTATTTCGTCCCAATGCAACTCGAAGGGC
>JANOHG010001047.1:0-12061 GCA_031406375.1 Archangiaceae bacterium
CTGTCGCGAAGTCGACGAGCGTGGTGATGCGCAGCTTGCCTTGCGGCTCGTGCTTGAGCCTCTGCAATCGAACGGCGAGCGCCGAGGCCTCTTCGGCCACCTTCCGACAGCCTTGGTAATAGACTTCACCGGCTTCGGTCAGCACCAGGCGCCGGGTGGTCCGTTGCATTAGCCGAACGCCCAGCTCATCCTCGAGCGACGAAACGTGTTGGCTCACCATCGACTTGGTGAGGCCGACCACCTGCGCAGCAGCGGTGAACGAGCCCTGCTCGACGACCGCCGCGAAGACCGCCATCCGGTTCAGATTCATCGTTTAGTCCTACTGAACAGTCTGTTCCAAACCGCGGCGTTGTCCAGCGTCGGCGCGACGCTAATGTAGAGGCGTCGTTGAACCCTCTCTTCGGAGCACGCCATGAAATCGATGCACGCCGCCGTCCTGTCCCTTGTTGTCGCAGCCACCGCCTTCGCTGCACCGTTGAAGGTCGACGTATTTACCGCCCAGGCCGATGGGTTCCTGGTCACTTCAACCCTGGTGTCGGGTGAGAAAGACGCGGTGCTCATCGACACCCAGTTTACGCTCAGTGAAGCGCGCCGCCTGGCGGCCAGGGTCCTCGAGTCGAAGAAGAACCTGAAGACGATCTTCATCACCCATGCGCACCCCGATCACTTCTTCGGGCTCGAGGTCCTCAAGGCGCAGTTTCCAAACGCAGAGGTGATTACTACCCAGAGTGCGCTCGAAGAGATGAAGGCGATCACACCCGGCAAGCTGGCGCAGTGGAAACCGCTGTACGGAGCCAACCTCACCAGCGCGCCGGTGTTCCCGAAGGCGTTGGCGGCTGACCACCTCGAGCTCGAAGGACAACGGCTCGAGCTGATTTCACTCGAGGCAGGCGAGAGCGAAGCGGCGACGGTGGTGTGGATTCCTTCGGTCAAGACCGCGGTGGTGGGCGACCTCGCGTACAACAACGTCCATGTCTGGCTCGCCGGAACCGACGCAGCGCGACGTGACAGCTGGATGAAGAACCTGGCGAAGGTGAAGGCGCTGGGGCCGCAGGTGGTCGTCGCCGGTCACGAAGTTCCTGAAGCCAAACGCACCGTCGCGGTGCTTGACGACACCACCGCGTACCTCAAGGACTTCAACGCGGTTCTGGCTCAAAGCAAGACCGCCGAAGAAGTTGAAAAAAGGATGTTGGCGAAGCATGGCAAGCGCCAACTGGCCATCATCCTCAACATCGCGAGCAAAGCAGCGTTGCCTGGACCCAAGACGTAAGAATTCTTGGGGGCACCGTCACTTCGGAGCGAATGACCTCGCTACAGCGCAGCGGGATTGGTGACAGTGGGCAGAGCGCAGTGACTCAGCCCTGATCGAGCGCTCATTGCTCGGCTCAGCAGCCGCGACTGCAACCAATGAAGCGACTCAACGCCGCAGTCGATCAGGCCGCCGCGATGCCTGCAGCGGCGACTTCGCGACGTCGTTCACTGCCGCGATGAAGGCATCGCGGGACGCGTTCAAGTCGGCCAGGTCGCCAGTGAGAAACGCTCCGGCGAAGTTCGTCGCTGACGGCGGGGGAATCCACTTTGACAGCTTCACCGGAGCCGCCTTCAAGGCCGCATCGACGGCCACCGTCGCCTCCAGCGGAGGAGCGATCAGATACGCCATCGCGGATCCGGGCTTTACCCCTGCTTGAGGCGCCAAGTACGTGCCGGTCTCGGCGATGACATGGGCGAGAAACGCCGGCGCGTTTTCGCCTTCAAAAGTCTGAAACCGGACCTCTTCGCGCAGGCAGTTTCGAAGCGCCCACAACGCTTCGGCCACTTCATCAGGGTCGGCGCCCGCGACGATTCCCATCACCTCACCCGAGAACGGACCGCTGGCGTGCTTGCTGCCAGCGTAGAAGCTCTGGCCAAACATCACGTCGACGTTGGCGAATTTGGTGCTGTGATCGAGAGCGATGTACAGCGCGTCATCTTGATCGCAAGTCACCAGGCCGCAGCTTCGATGCTTCGTCGCGTCGAGGCCAAGGGCATTAGTCAGCTGTTCATCAACGGCGTCGATCTGCCGGCAGGCGAGCATCTTTGGCCAGAGGTCGATCACCGTCGGGCTCCGGGGCGCACCAGGTTCAACCCTCCGCCGCCAGCATCGAACGTCTTGCGCATCAGCAGCGCACAGTCGCGCGCGGCTACCAGCGGCGGCTGTCCGAGCGGGCGGATGTTGCTCAAGCAGTTCTTTTCTGAATTGTCTTGGTTCATCCGCGGATTGAACGCGGTGTAGATCGACAGCGAGTCTCCCGTTCCAAGTCCCGGACGTTCGCCCACCAGAATCACCGTCGAGCGCGCCTGGGTCAGCGATCCGATTTCGTCCTGCACGCCGATGCGCGCGAAGCGAACGAAGATAGGTTTTCCGACCGTCAGCCCGACCGCCTTCAGCTCTTTGGTCAGCGCAGGCACCAGCACCTCGCCCTGCTCCAGAATCGCCCACGAGGCGAGGCCGTCGGCCGCGATTACCTGCACGTCGACGCCGCGGGTCGCTTCCGCCTCGAGGCGCTTGCGGCTCTCGTCGTTGAGCCGTCGGCCGAAATCCGGAAACAGAAGGTATTCCTCTTTGTCCTTGGCGCGGGTCGAAAGCGCGATCGCGCCGAGCTTCGCGGCGAAGTCATCGGGCACTTCGCTTTGCACCGCGTCGAGGGCGATCGCGTGCTCGGCGCGCAGGCCCACGTACACCTTGGTGAGGTAGCGGGTCCCGGTGCGGCCCTGGACGATTCGCGCCGGAGTCTGCCCGACGATGCGCTGGAGCTCGCGCGCATCACGCGGCGGAGGAACCTTCACCACCCGCGGAACACAACCGTCGACGCACGGCTGCGCCTCGACGATTGGACCGGCGCGAGGTTCCCCTGCCCGCTCGAGCTCTTCTCGCAGCACCTTGCGAACGAGATCCTCGAGCGCGCTCATCGACGGGTACCCGTCGAGAAAAGGCTCGCGTCGCCCGCGCGCGCAGTGAGCTTTCCGTTGCGCCACAAGCCCATCGATTCCATCCACTGCTCGAACTCAGGAGCAGGCTTGAGCTTGAGCAGCTCTCGAAGCGCTGCGTTGTTGTGAAACGAAGTGGTCTGGTAGTTGAGCATCACGTCGTCGCCCATCGGGATGCCCATCAGGTAGTTGACGCCCGCCATCGCGAGCAGCATCTCGAGATTTTCCTGATCGTTCTGATCCGCGTTCGCATGGTTCGTGTAGCAAGCGTCGCAGCCCATCGGGATGCCGAGCAGCTTGCCCATGAAGTGGTCTTCAAGGCCTGCGCGGGTGATCTGCTTGGCATCGCGCAGGTACTCGGGGCCGATGAACCCAACCACGCTGTTGAGAAGGAAGGGCTGGTACCGGCGTGCCAGGCCGTAGGCACGCGCTTCCATCGTGACTTGATCGGTGTCGTGGTGCGCGTTGGCCGACAGCGCGGTGCCCTGCCCGGTCTCGAAATACATCACGTTGGGTCCCTGCGCCGTGCCCTCGCGCCGGGTGAGATCGAGCGCTTCGTCGAGCAACTTCACGCTGATCCCGAAGTTCTTGTTCGCGCCTTCCGAGCCCGAGATCGACTGGAACATCAAGTCGAGAGGGGCTCCCTTCTTCTCGACCGCTTCCATCTGCACGGTCAGATGCGCGAGCACGCAGTTCTGGGTCGGAACCCGGAAGCGGCGCATCAAGTCTTTGGTCGCCTTGAGAATGTCGGCGCACTTGCCGATGTCATCGGTCGAAGGGTTGATTCCAATCACCGCATCGCCGTTGCCGTAGCTCAGCCCATCTTTCACCGCAGCGAGCACGCCTTCGACTTCGTCGCGCGGGTGGTTGGGCTGCAGCCGCGAGCTGATGCGGCCATCGAGCCCAATGGTGTTGTTGCATCGAGCGGTGACGCGAATCTTCCGACCTGCCATCACCAGGTCCATGTTCGACATCAGCTTCGCAGCGGCAGCGCCCATCTCGGGCGAGAGGCCGAAGGAAATCTCGGAGACCTGTTCGCCGGTGGTGGCGGCATCGAGGATCCACTCGCGAAGCTCGGCGGCGCTCCAACCGCAGATGGTACGGTACGCCCGATTGGCCTGTGGCTTTTGCAGGTCGTCTTCAATGACCCGGGTGACTTCGTCGACCTCGTAGGGAACCGATGGACTCTCGCGCAGCTCCTTCATCGTCACGTCCGCGAGCACCAGCTTCGCGGCGGCCATCTCACGCATCGAGCGCGCGGCCAACCCCGCCTGCACGTCTCCCGAGCGCGGCTCGTTGGCGCGTCCCAACAAGTCCTTCATCGAAGGAAAGGTGTAGGTTTCGCCAAACAGGGTGGTTGAGAGCTTGCGCACTTCGCGCCCGAACATGGATCACCCAGGCGCCCGCCGTCGAGAAATGCCGGGCCTGCTGCACCGGATCGCGAAAAAGCTCACTCGAGCCATTTCCCAACGGCATCGACCGACACTTAGAACCAGCCCATCCGTCGCGGCTCCTAGAGAGAATGCATCGCGCGCTAGCGCCTGCAAGCACCGACCCAGACAAGTCGAGCAACCAACGTTTAACCTCGAGCGGCAGGGACCGGTAGACTCCAAGTTGGTTGGATTCTCCACTCGAACGCTTGAACGCGATGGCCGAGCACGCTGCTTCAGCGGGCTGCCTGCGGTTGGTGTTGGTGAAGAGCACCGAAGGCGCTGGGCGCACCCACTTGCTGCAGCAGCTGAATGTGAGCCGGCCAAACACGGCCGTCGTGCGCTGCAGCGCCAAGGGGACGCTGGGGCGGCTGTTGAGCGCGCTGACAGGAGTCACGGGCGAAGACGCGCAGTCCGTGGTGCAAGCGCTGATGGGCAATAAGGCGCTGGCGGCACTGGACCCCGAACGCCGGCCTGTCGCGGCGCAGCTGCTTGCGGGTCTGTTGACGAACGCGCCCACCGCCGAAACGGCGGGTCTCGATGCAGGCAGTCGCGCCGAAGGTGCTCGCGCGCAGTTGGTCCACATCGTGTGCTTCGCAGCTGCGACCGTTCCGTTGGTGCTGGCGATCGACGACGCGCACTTCGCCGACGCCGAGGCGATCTCCTTCTTCGACGCGCTCGCGCAAATCGACACGCCGCTGCCGGCGCTGATTGTGTTCACCGCAGATGCCGCACCCGAGTTCGCCCAGTGTGAGTTTCTTCGTCACCACGAGCGCTGGTCAGCAGGGAAGCGCGTACCGGACATCTGGGTGCCCGCTCTCGACGGGCCAACCATTGATGCGCTGCTGAGACAGCGAGGGTGCCCCGAGGCGCTCGCTGCTCGGTTGACGTCGGTGGTGGCCGGCAACCCTGGCCTTGCGGTTGGGTTGTGGTCGGTGGTCGAGCGACGTGAAGACCTCGGCGAGCAGACGCTGCCTCTGACCTTCGACGGGCTGCGGGTCGAGTCGGTGCGCTCGGTGGGCGCAGGCGCGTTTGCGCTCGCTTTGCGCGCGGCGGTGCTCGGCGACACTTTCCTCGAGGGCGCGCTCACCGCGACCGGGCCTGCCGAGCTGGCCGACCTCGCTTCCTCGTCGTTCTTCTGCCCATTGGGCCACGGACCGCTGGGGAACGTGCTTGGGTTCGTCGATCGCCGCGTGCGGCTTGCGCTTGCGCAGCAATTGTCCAACGAGCAGCGCGCGCAGTGGCTCGAGGCAGCAGGCGCCTGGGCGGTGACCTCTCTCGCCGCGCTGCCTTCAGCGTTCGGAGCACACGCCGAGCAACTGCTGCCCCTGGCGTTGAGCCGGCTTCAAGGCCCGGACGCTTCGCTGTGGCGCGAAGCTTGGGCGGGTTGGCTTGGGGTGCACGGCCGGCAGCTCGAGTCGCTCGACGTCTTGAGCACGGCGGCTGTGGAGAGCAACGGAGTGCGGCGGGTCGCGTTGCATCGACGCATCGCCGACGCGCAGCTCTTGGCGGGCCAACCGGACAAAGCGCTTGCCACGCTGCAGGGCGTTGGTCGCGGTGCCTCGGCTGAGTCGCCGAAATTATCGAGTCCTGGCGGCGAGGCGCTGTCGGCCCAGCCGCGCGCGCTGCTCGACCGCTGGGAATCGCTGTCGTTGGACGAGGCGAACGCGTCGGTTGAACTCGTACGGGCCGAGGCGTGGTCACATCTGGTCCGGAAGGAAGAAACGGTGGCGGCCTTCGGCGCGCTTGAACGGAAGCTCGATAGACTTGCCGGCCCAGTCGCCGCGCACCTGTGGATCCGCTGGGCAAAGAGCTGGGGGTGGTTCCTCTGCGAGATCCTCGGCCTGCCTGCAGATGCGTTGCGCGCGTGCGAAAAGGTGCGGCTGAAGGTGCCTGCCGAAGTGATGAAGGACGACGCGCTGGCGCTCGAGTTTCTGCGCGCGCAGCAAATTGCGTGCGCCAGCGTTGGCGACTTCGCTCGCGCGTTGAGCCTCGCGGAAGAGCAGATCGCGCTCTCGCGCAGTCGTGGAGATCTTCGCGCGCAGTGTCTGGCGTGGAACGCACGCGCGATTCTCCACTTCGGACAAGGAGAGTTGGCGGGCGCACGCCGTTCTTTCGAACGATCGATCGACCTGGCGCGCACGACCGGGTGGCAGCGACGCGAAGCGATCGCGACCCACAACCTCGCGCTGGTGCTGCTCGAGCAAGGAGAGCTCGACCTCGCTCAGTCGTGCGAAGAACGGTACGCGGTGCTTTCGGTGGCGATTGGAAACCACGCGGCGACCGCCGAGGCGCCTTCGGTGCTTGCCGGAGTGGCGCTGGCGCGCGGCGACCTTGGCAAAGCCGAGTTGTTGATCGCGCAGGCGCGCAAGGCAGCCGAGGCCAACGGGTGGACGATGTTGCTCGGGTGGGCACGGTCGCTCGCGGGTCGACTGCGGGTACTGAAGTACGCGCAGACGCGCGACAGCCTCGAGCTGTCGAAAGCGAAGACCGACTTTCTCGCCGCGCTCGATCTCTTCGAGGAGCATTCGACCGCGTGGACCGAAGAGGTCGACCCAGGTGAAGTGTACGCGTTGTACGCCGCGTCACTGAAGCTTGCGGGGCAGGACAAGCAGGCACAGCAAGCACTCGAGCGCGGGGCGAAAAATCTGCCAGCACAGAACGTCGTGTCGCTGCGTTCACTCGACGCAGGCCGCGCGTTCGTCACCGGAATCGGCATCGAACCGGCGCTCGAGTGGTTCGAGAACAACGGCTTCCAGCGGGTCGGCCGCCTCTGGCGCCAGCTGGCGGGCTGAGCTCAGGATCCGCCCGACGTGGTTCGGCTGCTTGCGCTTGACGTCTAACCATCAGATTAATTAACTTATTAGTACGATATGCGCGCGCGACGCAGCGTGGCTCCCACCTCGAGCGCGTCGGGGCGGCAGCGGGGCTGGTGCTGGTGCTGTGCTGGAATCTGGGAGAGGCCGGCGCGCTGTTCTCTTCCGGCGGCACAGACACCCCGCTCAACGAGCTGTGGCCCGGCCGCCTGGCTCGCCAGCTCGGGCTCGATCAGCGGTGGGCAATGTTCGCCCCGAACCCACAGACGGAAGATGGCACCTTCGAGGTGATCGCAGTCCGAGCCCAGAGCCAGATCGACGTGCTCCCAGGGCTGATTGGAGCACCTGGCATCGAGCGGCCACTGAGCACCAACCAGCGCTGGCTGCTCTTCTTCCTGGAGCTGGAGGCGCGGCCCTCGCCCGGGCAGCTGGCTGGCCTGGGGGCCTACGTGTGCCGCACTGATCCGGCGATCGAGGCGGTGGCGATCACCTTCACCCAATTCGATCACCTTCGCGACGGCACCCGGTCGCCGCCCGTGCGGTCCGAGCTGTGGAGAGGGAGCTGCGGCGCGCAGTAGGCCGGTGGCTCGAGGTTCCTTGATGAGCGCAGCCGCAGGGCGTACGAGCAACCTGCCGATGCAATCGAACGAGGCACGACGCGCCACCCTGATTGCCTTTCTGACGGGGCTGGTCACGCTCTCGGCGCAGATCCTCACCACCCGGATCGTGTCGGCCAAGCTGCTGAACAACTACGCGTTCTTCGTGATCTCGCTGAGCATGCCAGCACGCAGGTCCTTCATCCACTTGGAAACCTGGTCCAGAGAATACGATTCGACTGTCTCGACGTAGGCAGCCCAGCGCTCGCGATCGTCGCGTTTCTCGTCCTCCCACTGCTCTTCGCGTGAGAGAAAATCGTCGATCGCCTTTTTCACGAGCCAGTGCGGGCTGCGGTCCTTCAGTTTTCCCAGACTCTTCAATCGCTCGCGCGTCGATTTTTCCAGCTTGACGCCCATGGTCGTGCTCGCGGTCATCTACACGAAGAGCAACTCTCAGCAACCCAGGTTGCAGGATGTGGCGGTCAGAATCCCGCGTCGAGCTCGGCAGCCGGGCGCGCCATTTCAGACGAGGGCGCAAGTCATTGGAACCCTGCTGCACGACGCCGGCGGCGATCCGGGTGACATGATGCGGGGCGCCTCGTTGACGGCTTGCTTGGCTCAATCCTCTTCAAGTTGCGACAGTTCGACCTTGTGACCGTCTGGATCCAACAAGACGGCTGATGGTCGTAGGCGGTCATCATCGCAACCGAGAATCTGCCCACCAGTGTCAGTTCTCACCGGCATTGACCCCTCTGCATCTTGCGTGACGCGGCTAAGGCCGCCCGGTTGCCAGCGATCACCGCTGGAACCGGGAGGTCGGGATGGCTGGCCGTCGGCGTCGCAACACCCGGAAGCGCAAACTGACGCGTTGCACGGTGTGCTTGTGCATGCTGCGGACGTAGCTACCAAGATCGCGAACGCAAGAAACCGAAGGCAGTACATCGGTGCGCCCTAGCAGCTGGACGTCTGAAGAGGAACCGATAAGCGGGACACCGATAAGCGGGACAAAGGGGGCTTTAGGAAGAAGCGCTGGAGAGGTGGGGAGGCGAGGGGCGCGTTCTGGTGGAAGAACCCGGTGGCTAAAGTCGCGCAGAGGATGACCGAAGCCGCGGAGATCAAGAAGCTGCAGCCGTCGGTGCCGGTGCTCCAACAGTCAGAATCCGTAGAAGAGAAACGACGGGCGACGTAATTCGCGGTCGTTGTTTTCTGCAGACGAGAATCTGTCGACGCTCGAAGTCGGTCGGCTCAGCGACGAGAAAGCGAGCGCATCGGACGTCAGCTGCATTCTTCCGTGAGCCAGCTGACATCCTTCGGGAGGTTTCGAGAAGTCCGCCAGGCTGGGCGACGGCGCGGGAAGACGTTCTTTGACGGGCAGTCGCGAAGCTGAGGCTGCAGGCTGTGGCGTTGGCGACGGTCGAAAAGCCGCCGATCGTTACTGTGGGCGCGGTTTGGCTCCTGCTCGCGAAGTCGCGCTTCGAGGCGGCGCTGGTCGCGTGGGGCTCTCGCTCGGGCCAGCTCGAAGACATCGACGTGCCTTTCGACATCTCTGCGGAGTTCGTTCCGCGACTGGTTTCACCAGCGCTGGGCAGGATGGTCGCTCAGCAGCTCGAAGGCGCGGGCGAGGGCTTTGAGCGGATCGTCGGGCGCAGCGAGGTGATGCAACAGATGGTGCGGCGCGCCCGCCACGTTGCCCGCTACGACTTACCGGTTGTTCTGGAGGGCGAATCGGGGACCGGGAAGGAACTACTCGCGCGCGCGATCCACGACGCGAGTCCGCGGAAACGGGGACCCTTCGTCGCCGTGAACTGCGGAGCCATTCCGCCAACGCTTCAAGAGGCCGAGCTGTTCGGGCATGTGAAGGGAGCATTCACTGGTGCCGAAAAGGACCGACCCGGCCATTTTCGCAAGGCGCATGGGGGGACGCTCTTCCTCGACGAGATCGGCGATCTGCAGAAGCCGATGCAGGCGCTGCTGCTCCGACCACTTCAGGAAAAAGAGGTGGTCCCTGTTGGCGCGAGCGAACCCCTTCGGGTGGACGTGAGGGTGATCGCCGCGAGCCACCGGCGGCTGTCGCTCCTCGTCGGGTCAGGGGACTTCCGGGAAGACCTCTACTTTCGGCTGGCCGTTGCCACCGTGCGCCTACCTCCGGTTCGCGAACGCGAGGGCGACCTTGGGTTGTTGGTCGACTCGCTCTGGGGCGACCTCGAACGAAAGCAGCGCGAGCTGCGGCTTCCAGAGAAGAGGCTCACGGCCGGCGCCAAGCGCAGGCTGCTTGCGCACTCGTGGCCGGGGAACGTGCGCGAGTTGGGCAACGTGCTCGCGCGACTGATCCTCTGGGCTGACGACGACGTCGGCGCCGATGACGTCGAAGACGCCCTCGGAAACAGCCCGAGCGGATCCTCGTCGGCGTTCGATCGCCCGCTCACCGAGGGCTTCGATCTCCACTCGGTGCAGGGCGAGATCGCGCGCCACTACATCGAGCGGGCGCTGGCCCAGACGAACGGGAACAAAACGAAGGCGGCGGAGCTGCTCGGGCTCAAGAGTCAGCAGGTGCTGACCGACTGGATGAAGCGGCACCGAGTCGGGCTGTCGTAACGGCTCGGTGTCTACGCAGCAGCGATGATCTCTCCGAAGGGGATCACGTCTCTGAGCGCTTCGAAAACCGGTGCAAACGAAGGCTCAAACAGTACCGTTCCAAACGCATTCCACCTCGGGACGATCGGACTTGCTTGATCGAGCCGAGGCCGATCGCTGGTGTCGATCAGCACATCAGCGACGGGGGCCGGCCCATAGCCGACGCGAATCACGCCGACGTGAAGACTCATTGGAGGCAGTTCAGTCGATAGGCGCAGCCGCAGTCGTCCCAGGACCTCGGAGGTGGCGCCGTGCCCACCGAACGGAGTGCTGAGCACAGATTCGAGATAGGTGGCGATTCGGACGAAACGTGCGGTGATCGTCACTGGGAACTTGATCTGGCCGGTCAGCCGGGGCCTCAGGTTAGCGCCGATGATCATGGCGATCCGATGCAGCTCGTCCGGCGTGACGTGAAGGCCCTCGTGCACTCCAACAATCAAGTGTTCAGGAACAAAGGCCGGATAGTCCTCGGCCGGATCCGGCAGTCGCGGTCCCGAGTAGCGTTTGGGCGGCGGTTCAGGTTTGAGCATGATCCGCCCCTTCGTCGCCTTTCCCTTCGACTCGCTAATGCGGAAGCGAACGTTCGGCCCCAGATTGTCGTCATGGGCGTAGAGGGTCTCGATGTTCGTGTCCTGAAGCTCGACCTGGCCCGGCGAATTTGGCGGACCAACTTCTCGGAAACCTGTCGCGCAAATGACGTGGCCACCTTTCTCTTCCAACTGACCTGAGATCAGCACCGGGTAACCAGAGCGGATCATCACGGCACAGGCGGTCGAGAATTTCTCCCGACGAAACCCTCGCTGGTCCCGGCTCCAGTCGCCTTCGAGGAGAAACGGGGTAAGTCGGGCTCGCGCGATCGCTTCGACGATCTGACGGATGTCCAACCCGTCACTCGCCGGGAACACGTGGGCCCCTCTCCTCAGGCTCTCGTAGGCGAACCTCGTGACCTCCGCCGTGGTCGGAATCGCGTGATGGTCATCGAAAGCGGAAGAGTGAAGCAGCGACCAAAGCGCCGTGGTTGCGCACAACGCCACTGCGCCGTCCTGTTGTTGCCATGCGAGGCCGACCACGCGCAGCGGCAGGCCGGCGACATGTACACGGTACTCTCGCGACGGGCTCACGATCCGCGGGTTGCCGTTGTAGCGACGAGGATCGTCGGGATACCACTTGATGACGGTGCGCCCAAGCGGGGCCTGTTTGAGTGGGCGGATCACGGCGAAGCCCAGGTACGCGTCTTCGACGGCGGTGCGCTCTACACCCGGCCCCGCGAGCGCGCGATTCAGAAGCTCGGCGTCAACCGGGCGATCGAAGAAGTGGAGCCGCTTGCAAACGTTCCCTTTCGACTCGGCGACAGTCGAGTAGTAGGCGGCGTATTCGTCGAGGTAGTCCCGATCAAAATACGCCGGCTCCTCAAGGACGACCTGGGCCGTGAGATCCTTGAGGTAGCAGCGAAGGTACTTCGCTTGGGGAAAGTCCTCGATTTCCGCGAGGGGATCTGAGGACCCAAACGCGTGAAACAACATTTCTATCCGAGGCGCCGCGCCAGCGTGTCGACGCGAACTCGAGTGTCGAACGCATGCAGTCGCTCTTGAATCTGCTCCTCGGCCGCCGCAACTTG
>JANOHG010001122.1:0-1620 GCA_031406375.1 Archangiaceae bacterium
ACGCTGCTCCCGCAACTGCTCGAATTTATTGCGCTGGCAAAAGCCAAGGGGATACGTCACGTAATGGTCAACACCAACGGCATCAAAATTGCCCACGACGATGCGCCTCGAGAGTGGCCCGAACGCTCGTCTCATCGAGCTCGTTCGTCAGGTAGACGACGGTGGGCTTCTCGGTCGCGAGCTTCGCCTTCAATTCTGCCGTGTTTCGAAATGCCAGCGGCACTGGCAGAAAGCCTTCGAGTCGCAGCTTGCCTGTGATCGTCTGCGCTTCGCGACTGAGCGAATCGGTGTCTCCAACAAAGACAACCAAAACTTTGGTGGGGCCTTTGGCACGTACGGGAAGGTTCCTGATGTAATCGGTTGCCTTCGCGAGCAACCGTGCTTGCAGCGCGGGCGGCACTTCATCGTCAGCATGGGCGAGGCCTGCCATCAGCACTACCGCAGTGGCCACCCATGGGGTGACGCCGCGAGCGAGCAAACCAACCTTGGAGCTCAGAATTCGCATCAGAACCGCGCGTTGACTTCTGCCATCACGCTGAAGCGCGTGATTGGGTTGTACACCGTGCCAAGGCCACCCTCGGGAATCGGCGCATCACTGGCGCCGATGCGAGGTGGACTGGCGCCGGTGGGCAGCGATCGCCCCGTCAACACCAGCCGCCACCCGAGACGTTGGGTGTCATCGGATTCGACCGCTGCGCGCGCATCGACTGACCAGGGCAGGAACGGACCTGGAGCGAAGCGCAGGTCGAGTGCGACACTGTTGCCTGCCCACGACATTCGAGGTCGAGGCGAGTTGAGATTGGCGGCGAGCGACAGTCGCGGCAAGCCCGCACCCAGCGAAAACGATAGATGACCGGTCGCGTAAAAGTCAGGCATTCCATCGTTTGGCAAGAAGACCGAGCCAAACGCGGTGCTGCTGTACCTGTTAAGCGCTGCGCGCGACAGACGCATGTCGCTGAGCTCCTGATCGGATGACTGGGCGATGTCGTGCGGTAGCTGCACCCTTCCTGGCGCGTAGTTCACCGACAGCGCCCAGGTCAATCCGTCTGATTCGCCGCCTTGAACGCCGAGGTTGATTCCCGCACCCCAGACATTGCGCAGGTTGGCGAACTGATTGACCGAACGGCCTTCCAGCTTGATGCTGTGAATGGTGATCAACCCTTGCCAATAGGCTGCGAAGACAGCGAGCTGTAGGTGTTGAAGCCCGAACCGCTGGGCGAGATCGATCTCGGCCGAGTACACCCGTTCGGGTGTGATCTCAGCGTTCGAGGTGAGGAACCCGTCGATCTCTAGGAAGCGTTCGGTGATGGTGGGTGTTCGAAAGGCGGTCGAGAAAATCAGCTTGAGCGTTCCGTTCGTCCAGGGGCTGAGTCCGTAGGCCACGCGAGGAGAGACTGCGGACCCCAGGAACCCGAGGTCGCCGCGGATGCCGAGGTTGAGAGTCCCCAAGCGCCCCCGCCAGATGTGTTGGGCGAACAGAGCGCCGTTCGGCAGCGGTGCGGTGATGGTGGGATCTCGCTGTTGCTTCGGCCCGTCATTCGCCACAGTCCCGGTGGTGATGAAGCTGGCTTCAACGAAGGCTTGAGCGCCAAAGGTGGTGACCTGTGAGCCGTCGTTATT
>JANOHG010001124.1:0-2724 GCA_031406375.1 Archangiaceae bacterium
ATTGGAGTGGTGGATAAATTCCAACTCCTCTTCCTCCATAATATCCACAAGCTTCTCAAGGGCTCCCGTTAGCGCATCGCCAGACGCTGGCCGCAGCAGCTCGGCCGCGGCCGCCAACGCGACGCCTTCGGCCGCAGTCAACCGCGGAGGAGCCGAGAAGCGTTGGTCAAAATCGACGAACAGCTTGTCTTCCTCGACGTAGATGTCGACGTAGTCGTTCGGCTCGAACGGAGGCCGCCCAACCAGCGTGAGCAAATCGAGCTCGCAGAGCAGCTCTGCGCGGCTGAGTCCGGCGGCTCGTGCGACCTCGTCGACAGTCTGGCCTGGGTGGCGCGAGACGTAGGGAACGAGGAACAACAGCCGGCGCAGTCGCTCGTAAGCCAAGGTGGTCATCGGGCACCGTGGGCGGCGACGACTTTCTGCAAGAGCGTGCGGTGGCGATCGACCGCCTCAGGCGGCCCGAGCACCTTCGCGTCAGCACCAAGCGAGGCGACATACTTGAGCAGCCCATCGAGGTCGGTTGCTTTCAAATGCACCTCGGCGCTGTCGAGGCCGCGGCTGCTCTGGGCTCCGAACAGCGAATCGGCCAGCGGAGCGAGATCTCCGTTGAGGCGCAGCGAGACTTCAATCGGCGGGTGAAAGCGGTGTTGCCAGGGCCAAGTCGCGACGAAGTCCTCGAGCTTGAATGTCTTTGGAATCTCGAAGTCCGGCGCGCGGGGAGTGCGGGTGTTGGCGGTGAGCCGGCGGATGCGGTGAACATGGAAAGTACGCACGCCTTTGCGCAGATGGCAGTACCCGACCAGCGACCACAACCCGCGTCGCAGCGCCAACCCGTACGGGTCGATGCGCCGTTCGGTCGTCTCGTTTTTACGGGGAGAAAAGTACTCGAGGTCGATGAACTTGCTGGCCGAGATGGCACCCCACAGCAGATCGAGCCGTTCGGGTAGACCTTTGCTGTCAGCGATTGCACCCAGCTCGAGGCGAACGCGCGGAACAGGCAGCGGCACTCCGGCAAAGAAGCCGATTTTGCGCAGCGCATGGGCCAGGTCTTGCGAACCGGGAAAAGCGCCCGACGCCAGCGCAGCCGAACCCGCCGCGTAAAGGACAGCGAGCTCGTCGGGTTTCAGCCCCACCTCAGGCAGGTAGTACGCGCTTTTTTCGACCACGTAGCCGGCGGGCTCGTCGTCGTCTTTGGCCTGCACGAACGCAAGCGGGATGCCCAACTCGAGCAGCTCGGACTTGTCGCGCTCGAACTTTCGATCGGCGGCGTCGTCCGACAGGGTTTCTCCGTAGTCATCAGGAAACGCAAGCCGGATCTGCCTCCACGCCACGGGTTGACGGGCATCGAGCAGCAGTGCAACCAGGTCCAGCAGGCGCTCGGTGCGTTCCATCTTAAAGAGGCCTCGTACCGGTTTGAGCAACCGGCAGCCAGGGTTTGATGCCGACGAGCTCGAACGCACGAAACAGCTTTTCGAGATCTTCCTCGTCGTTGAACACGTGGGTCGAGATTCGCACCCCGCCACCCCGCGCAGTGGTGACGACGCCTGCTTTCACCAGTGCGAGCACGGCCGCGTTTGGGTCGCCGCTGACGCCAATCGTGCAAATGCCGCTGAGGTGGACGACGTCATCTGGAGAATTGGGCACGAACCCGCGGGCTCTCAGTTCGGCGCGCAGCTTCGTCTGCAGCTTCACGATTTGTGCGCGGGTGGTGTCGATGCTCACCGCTTCGTGAATTCCCATCGCCGCATCCAGAGCGAAGAGCGTCGACCAGGCAGGGCCGCCTGCTTCAAGGGATGCAGGCTCGGGTTTGAACCGGGTTCCCCGGGCGAGAAAGCCGCTTTCATCATCGCTGCACTCGGCCCCGACGAAGGGGTTGAACAGGTCTTCGTCGGCCACCGACAGCCAGCCACCAAAAGGCCAACCCGCTGCATCGTGCCATTCCTTGCGGGCATAGAAGATGCCGATTCCGTAGCCGCCCATCATCCACTTGTGGCTGGGTGCACAGAGAAAATCGGCGCCCAGCGAGGCGACGTTGACCGGCACCTGCCCAAGCGCTTGGGCCGCGTTGATCGCCAGCTTCAGGCCGCGAATCCGACAGAGCGCGGCGATCTGCGAGAGGTCTACCCGATAGCCGCTGGAATACTGCACTGCAGACAGTGCGATGGCTTTGGTCATCGGCGTCAGCGCGGCCTCGATGTCCTCGAGGGGGTAGCTGCCGTCGGGGCGCCGCTTCACCACTTTCAGCGTCAGCCCGCGATGCAGCAGGGGCAGGGTCGTTGATGGAAACTCGCCCTCGAGGGTCAGCACTTCGGTGATGCCATGGTTCTTGAACAGGCTGGCAATGACCGAGAAGCCCATCGACGTCGACGGCACGAAGCCAACCGTCGAAGGCTCGGCACCAATGAATCTGGAAATCCTTGAACGAAGGCGCTCCTTGAGCTTGAGCCACGTTTCAAACGAGAGGTCACCGTGCTCAACCGTGTCTTTGAAGTGCGCTTCCACGGCTTGCCAAATGGGAAGCGCGAGCGGCGACGAGGCGGCGGCGTTTAGGTAGGTGTGCCGTTGAACCGCGGGGAAAAGGGCTCGGACATCGCGGGGAGCAATCGCCATCAAGTAAACGCTGGCCGTTGGCGGCCAGCGCTCCTTACAGAACCGGGCGTGCGGATTTCCCGCACCCGGCTCTTCGGTTGGTGGTTTCGTTCGGAACGATGTGGCGATGAAACG
>JANOHG010001158.1:0-2664 GCA_031406375.1 Archangiaceae bacterium
CGGCACTCGAACAATCGGACGAACAGAGCGCTTATGACGCCTGGAGCGACGTGGTCGGCATCGCTTGTGGCGGTCCACGGGACCTGGCGACAAATCCAAAGCACATGAAGGGGTATGGCGGTTGAAGCGATGCCTCAGCCGAACAACTTCTTCACCTGCTCGAAGAAGCTCTTCGACTGCGGATTGACACCCTCACCACACGCCTTAGCGAACGATTCGAGGATTTCTCGCTGTTCCGCGTTGAGCTCGGTCGGCGTCTCGACGGTCACCCGAACATGCTGGTCTCCACGAGCGCTGCCGTGAAGGTGCGGAATTCCCTTTCCCTTCAATCGAAAGACCTTCCCCGACTGCGTGCCGTGGGGAATCTTCATCTTCACTTTGCCATCGAGCGTCGGGACGTCGATCTGCGCGCCGAGCGCCGCCTGCGTGAACGAAATCGGCACCTCGCAAAGCACTTCGTATTCCTCACGGACGAACAGCGGATGCTCTTTGACGTGCACGACCACATACAGGTCGCCAGGGGGCCCACCGTGCTCGCCAATCTCACCCTCACCCGTCAACCTCACCCGCGTTCCCGCATCGACACCGCCGGGAATCTTCACCTGTAGGCTGCTTTCGCTCTCGAGCTTTCCGCTGCCTTTGCAGTTCTTGCACGGGTCCGAGACGATGGTTCCACTTCCGCTGCACTGGCTACACGCTCGAGAGACCGCGAAGAAACCCTGAGTAAAGCGCACTTCCCCCGCCCCACCACACGTCGGGCATTGACGCGTCTGCTTCGTCTTCGAGCCCGAGCCGTCACAAACCTCGCAGCGCTTTGGGCGCGGAATCTTGACGGTGACCTCTGAGCCAAACGCCGCTTCCTCAAAAGAAATCTCAAGGTTGTAACGAAGGTCGGCGCCCCGATTCCGCGCCTGTCGTTGACGCCCGCGTTGGCCGAAAATGTCGCCGAAAATTTCACCGAAGATGTCGTTGATGTTGACGTTGCCGCCAAACCCGCCTCCCGCTGCGGCAAACCCTTCCATCCCGCGGTGGCCGAATTGGTCGTACCGAGCGCGCTTGTCGGGGTCGGAAAGAACCTCGTACGCCTCGGACGCTTCCTTGAATTTCTCTTCGGCGCCGTGATCTGCGTTGCGGTCGGGGTGGTATTGCATCGCCAGCTTACGAAACGCCGACTTCATCGTTCCGGCGTCCGAGGTTCGCTCGACGCCCAACACTTCGTAGTAGTCGCGCTTCGTCATGGGGCGCGCGCACATATAACGCAGGTCCTAGCCCGAGCAATCGTGACCGCCAGCAAACCGCACCCCAACAGCCCATGGCGTCGCCTGATGCAACGGGTCCGGCCTTACCGCGGCACGGTAGCGCTGGCAGTGGCTGCGGCGTTGATGTCTGCTGCGGCGGCCGCCATCTGGGCGTGGCTATTGGGGCCGCTGCTCAAAGGACTGCTCGTAGGTCACGCAAACCCCGATTTGCGTTGGAAACTTCCATTGGCCATCGTCGCGGTGGCTTTGGTCAAGGCACTTGCCTCGTGGCTCCACGCGGGGTTGATGCAGAAGGTCGCGCAGGCAGTGCTCGCCCAGCTTCGAAAGGACCTCTACGCCCGGCTGCTGCTGCTGCCCCCTGCCTGGTACGAGACCCGCCATTCGGCGGACCTGGTCTCGCGGTTCTCTTCCGATGTGACGCAAGTGGAATACGCGGTCAGTCAATCGCTCTCGAGCTGGGCAAAGGATTCGCTGCAGGTGCTGGCGCTGTTGGCGGTGTGCCTGGCGATCGACGTCCGCCTCTTCGCGCTCGCTTTCGTGGTGTTGCCGGTGATGATTTACCCGGTCTCACGTTTTGCAAAGGCACTGAAGAAGACAGCCACCCGCAGCCAGGCTTCGCTTGGAGCGCTGACGACGTTGACGGCGGAACAGCTGCACAACCTGCCCATCGTGCAGAGCTTCAACGCGGAAGACCGTGCGCTGGCGCAGTTCGACGCCGAGCAGGCGCGCTACTTTTCGGCGATGAAGCGATCGCTGTTCATTCGTGGCGCCTTCACCCCCACCCTCGAAGTCCTCGGAGTTCTCGGCGTTGCATTCTGCGTCGCAGTCGGAGCGCAGGCCGTGGCGACCGACCCCGGGCTTGCGGGTCGACTGGTTTCCTTTCTCGCAGCGGCGCTGTTGATGTACCAGCCGCTCAAAGCGTTGGCAGGGACGTTCTCACTGGTCGCGCAAGGCCTCGGCGCCGCGACCCGATTGTTCGAAGTCCTCGACGCTGACGCCGATGCAGACGAAGGCACCGAAGTGCTGAGGTTGACGAAGGGCCTGCGCTTCGATGGGGTTCGGGTTCGATACACCGATGGGCGGTTGGGCCTCGATAATCTGACGCTCGACGTCCCTGCCGGCAAGATGACGGCGCTCGTCGGCCCTTCGGGAGGGGGCAAGTCTACGACGCTCGCGGTGCTGCTCGGCTTTGTCATTCCGGAAACAGGTCGTGTCGCGTGGGATGGCGCGCCGTTCAAGTCGTTGTCGACTCGCTCGATTCGCGCGCAGCTCGCCTGGGTGCCGCAAGAGCCGGTGCTGCTGTCTGGAACCGTTCGCGACAACCTGTTGCTGGGCGTGCCCGACGCTGATGAAGCGGCGCTGTGGAAGGCTTTAGGGCTCGCCCACGCCGAAGCCTTCGTTCGCG
>JANOHG010001213.1:0-2681 GCA_031406375.1 Archangiaceae bacterium
CCACCGCGGCGGCGATCGCTACCAACAGTCGCCGCGGCCCTCGCGTCGCGGTCGGAGTCGGCCGCGGCTGTCGCGCCGCCCGTTCGACCCCGGCGGCAAAGCGTTCGAACCCAATCGCGGCCTCGAAGCGCAGCTGCTGCTCTTCGAGTTCCTTGAGCCGACCCTTGCATTGAACGCAGGCAGCCAGATGTTCATCAACCGCTTGCAGCTTCTCACCGGTGAGCAGCCGGCAAAGCTCGACCTCGCGTGGATGCTGTCTGACTGCGGGCGTCATGGCTCGTCGAACTCCGCTTGGGTTGCTGCGGCGAACTCGCGCAAGCGTTTGCGAATGGTGGGCACCGAACGGCGCAGCACGGTGCCGATTTCCTCGAGCGTCATCTCGTCGACCCAGTAATGAACGACCGCCGCTTGGGTCTCGAGATCGAAGCTTTCGAGCGCGCGGCGTACCAGGTCTCGCTTCTCGAGCAACTGTGGACCTCCATGGGCCTCACCGCGGTTCTGCTCGTCGCGCGCGTACTGGCCTTTCCACTTCGCGCGGTCGCCGCGCAGCAGGTTGAGGCAGTGATGGGTGGTGATCTTCAATAGCCAGGTCAGCGGAGAGGATTCGCCGCGAAAGTCGCGCTCACGGCCCATTGCTCTGGCGAATACGTCCTGCATCGCGTCCTCGGCTTTTGCGGAATCTTTCAGCAAGTAGAGACAGCGGCCGTACACCGAGCCGCCGAACTTCAGGTACAGCTCTTTCAACCACACCCGCCCGGCGCTCTTACCCCCTTCGATGACTTCGAGCGCCGGACGGTTCATGCACAGTTAGTTTAACTGCGATGGCGCTTCATTCACGGAGCGACCTGCGAGAATTCCGCCGTCTGAAAGGCGCACGCGCTTTGTGCGCCCCAGCCCGACGTCGGAGCAAATGACGCACTGAGGTAGCGCGAAGCAAAGCCCGTGTCCCAGCACTCGGTCATGGTCCCTTCAGCGGTCAGGTTTCCACCGTTCACCTTCACGTCCGAACGGCCTGCGCCCGTCTGTTGCCACCGGCTCTTCACGCTTGAGTTCTCGAGCGCGGAGCCCGAGACGAGATCCTTCACCATTTTGAAGTCGAAGTTGCCGCCCATGCCTGGGGTCGAGACGTAGCGGTAGTTGACGTCAATGAGCCGCTTGCTATCGCGATCAAGTACCTGGGTGAAGATGGCGTCGATCGTCACCGCCGAGGTCGCTGACGTGCGCGAGTACGAGTATTCAGCGGTGCCGACGTTGTCATCGTGCTCGGGCAAGGTGGCGACCTTGTTCAAATCGAGCAGGAACGTACCCGAGCCGAAATCTTTGCCGGTGACGATGTGTGACCCCGAGAGGATCACGCGAAAGGAAGTGTCACCCTCGGTTTTCCCCTTCGCTTCGAGCGTGTAGCTGTAGTCGTCGGTGCGATTCTTGATGACAGTGAATTTGTAGGTGTTGGGTGAGAGCGCGTCGGTGAAAGGCCCCCAGATGGCCTTGTCGTCGGTCACTGTGGTGGGTGTGTGCTCGCCGATCGCTTTCACCAGCAGCAGCACCGCTGCGCCACCGCCGTTGACGACGTAGGTCACACCGCGGGTGAGCGTGTAGAGCGCCGCCTTCTCACCTTCGAGACCCTGGCGGGTGTGATCGCCGCTCAAGGCGCCGGTTGATCCGGGCAGCTTCATCGTCACCGCATCGCTTTTCGGATAGCCGTTGCGAAATCCGTCGGCCTTCTCGAGACCGCATCCGACGGTCAACATGAGCGCTGCGGCAATGATTGGTTTCATGGGTGTCCTGGTGGGGGTTTGAACAGACATCTCAATGGACACGGCGCGCATCAAAAACAGAAAGCCGCGATCAACCGAAGGCCGAGGTGGCTGACTGTGGGAGCAGTGCGCTATCCCGACGGTGCCAGGGGCTGGGTCGACCCTGCAATGCGGCGCTGACCCCCCCGCGAGGAACACGTCGTCAATGTTCTCAGCGCGTTGGAACTGATCGTCGCCGGTACGACGGTTGCGGTTGACCTGGCACGAGGGGTTCCCATGTTCCGATTGTCTCTAGCGGTGTCCGTTGTCGTGTTGTTCGGCTGCGCTCCTGAGATCAGAATGGGGGCCGAAGCCGGCGTGCCGCCGCTGGTTGGCTCGACGGAGTTCTCGCTGCCGAACTTCGTCTGCGGCCAAACCATCACCTTCGATGGCATCGCGGTGCCGACAAAGAAGGTGACAGGTGGTTGCGAAATCTCCCTCGACCGAACGCTTCAGCTGCTGTCGGTAGAGGAATATGGAATGCTGGGTGAGCTTAAAGGAGCAGCAAACCTGCTCACCACAGTGGAACTCGATGTGCGAGCCCTGGACTTTATCGACTCGAAGACGGGGTCGAAGTTGGATCCCAACGTTCAGCTTCGAGCCACGACGGTTAGCATCAACGGACAGCAGGTCGCAGATCGCGAGTTGCTCAGCAAGTTACCCGCACAGATTCGCCTTGAAGGAAAGGCGCTCGACCCGCTTCGGCTCCAGATGGAAGCCCAAAAGCCAGTCAGCATCAGGCTCACCGCAGTCGTGACTCTTACCGACAGCCCGAAACCGCCCGAACGGATGCGGGTGGTGTTCGACGCACAGCCGACGTTCGTCCTCGTCCTGAGGTGAACTGGATGGCGTTGAGTTTCAAGAGGTTGTAGCGGCCGCGGTCTT
>JANOHG010001219.1:0-3868 GCA_031406375.1 Archangiaceae bacterium
AGAAGGTTGCGCTGAAACCGCTGGGCGAGGCGCAGGTGCGGCCGCGGCTTTCTGCTTGGCCAGATACTGCTCTTGCGCGTTAAGCAGCCATTGCAGTTGCTCAGCCGAAAGCACGTTTTGCGATGCGAGGATCTCGCCCAATCGCGCGCGTGGCTTCTGGGTGCGCTGGACGACGAGCGCGGCATCGATTTGCGTTTGGCTCGCCAACTTGTAGTGCAATGCGATGCGACTGAGCAGCGCGTCTTCTGGGCTGGCTGACATGCAGGCGAAAGACTACCTGCGCCGGGCTGTAAAGAAGGATGAATTGTGCAGGCAGCGACGACAGTCTGCCGTTAGGTTGGCAGCGTGGTGAACGCTCCCGACCCGAAGACTCCCAAAGCTTCCCCCAAAGTCACGCTCGCGCGGCTGATGCGGCTGGCCAAGCCTGAGCGCGCATCAATCATTTTCGGAATCCTTTTCCTGTTGATGGGCAGCGCGATGAACCTCGCGTTTCCGCAAGGCATCCGGTTCATCATCGACGCGGCGCGCAACCAGGAAGTCGTCGACGCCGAAACCAGGGTCAACGAAAGCGAAGCCAGGTTGGTCGCGTTGAACCCTAAGGATCCAGACTACGCCACCCAAGGCGTAGACGTCGCGCGCGCGAAGCAGGAATACGCAGAGGTCACCGGAAAATCGAAGTCGAACATCGACCGCGCGGCGATCGCGATGACGGTCATCTTCGCGGTGTTCGGAATCTCGATCGCAAGGCGTTACATCCTCTTTGCGAGGGCGGGAGAAAGAGTCGTCGCGCGGCTTCGGGGCGATTTGTTTTCGAGCCTGATGTCGCAAGAGATCGCGTTCTACGACGCGCAGAAAACGGGCGAGCTCACCAACCGGCTCTCGGCAGACACCACGGTTTTGCAGAACACCGTTTCGGTGAACATCTCGATGGCGCTGCGCAACTTCGTCGCGGTCGCGGGCGGAATGGTGTTGCTGTTCTTCACCTCGCCTCAGTTGACGGCGTTGATGCTGGCGATTGTGCCTCCGGTGGCGCTGGGCGCCGTCTTCTACGGCCGTAAGGTGCGCAAGCTGTCGAAGGACGTGCAAGACGCGCTGGCGAAGTCGTCTGAGGTGGCCGAAGAATCGTTGTCGGGAATTCGCACCGTCCGCTCGTTCGCCGCGGAAGCAACCGAGCTCAAGCGCTACCGCCAAGCGGTGGAAGGGTCACTGGCGCTCGCGTTTCATCGGATTCGACTGACCGCGACGTTCATTGGCGCGACGTCTTTCGCGGTCGGGATCGCTGGGGTGGTGGTCTTCTGGTACGGCGCGCGAATGGTGATCGCGCGTGAGCTGACTCCCGGCACGCTGATTGTCTTCCTGATGTACACCGTGATGGTCGCCACGTCGCTGGGTGCGCTGAGCGAGCTTTGGGCCGACTACAACCGCGCCGCGGGCTCTGCTGAACGGGTGTTCGAATTGCTCGAGCGCAAGCCGCTGCTTACCTCGGGGGCAAGCCGGGTCTTGCCGCAGCTCGAAGGTCGCGTGTCATGGGAAAACGTCGACTTCGCCTACCCCACCCGCCTCGACATGCCAGTGCTGCGGGGGTTCGACCTGACGCTCAAACCCGGAGAAGTCGTCGCGTTGGTCGGCCCTTCGGGTGCTGGAAAGTCGACGATTGCCTGCTTGCTGTATCGGCTCTACGACCCTCAGAAAGGCCGGGTGCTGCTGGACGGTGTGGATCTCACCGAGCTCGATCAGAACTGGTTGCGCCAGCAGATTGGTGTGGTTGCGCAGGAACCGCTGTTGTTCTCGACGACCGTGGCCGAAAACATTCGCTATGGGAGCCCGACAGCGACCGACGCAGAAGTCGAGGCCGCGGCAAGGCTGGCGAACGCGCATGGTTTCGTGGGCTCTTTCCCAGAAGGCTACCAGACGCTGGTCGGCGAGCGCGGCGTGCAGTTGTCTGGGGGGCAAAAGCAGCGGGTGGCGATCGCGCGGGCAGTGCTCAAGAATCCGAAGCTGTTGATTCTCGACGAAGCCACCAGCGCGTTGGATGCCGAAAGTGAGCACCTGGTGCGTGAGGCGCTCGAAAGGCTGATGAAGGGGCGAACCACGCTGGTGATTGCGCACCGCCTGTCGACCGTTCAAGGCGCAGATAGGGTAATCGTGCTGGATGCGGGCCGCGTCGCTCAGGTGGGTACCCACGCGTCACTGGTCGTCGAAGAAGGCATCTATAAGAGGTTGATCGAACGGCAATTCGCCGCCGCATGATGAATCGGCTCGCCCGAACGGCGCGCCGTCACCTAAAGGAACCCCGTCACCTAAAGGAACCCATGAGCCCGCGAAGGTCACCGCCCCCAGTTGCCGCTTCCGACATTGATGAGCTCGTTCGAAAAACCGCTGCGGCAGAGGTCGAGAGAATTCTCGGCCCTTATGCGCTTCTGCTCTCGAAGCTCGCGGCGACCGCCAACATCGACGTCAGTCCCACCCGGCTGAAGCCTTACTCGGCAGCGCGCAACGACTTCGACCCTGTTACCGGCATTTCAATCGCCGACCTGCCGTCGCGGTTGTCGCTCGCCGAAGTGATGAACCGCGTCGAGCGTCAGGTGGTCGAGCGGTCGATTCGGATGCATGGAGGTAACCGCGAGCACGCGGCTCGCAAGCTCAAGCTCGCGCGTTCGAGCCTCTTCCTTCGCCTTCAGAAATGGCGCGAGCAACCGTGACGAGCCGCCCTGCGCAATAGCCAGTTTCTGGCGTTGCGAATTCAGCCTGCCTGACAGTATGTGGCCGCCTAGGAAATGGCCGCAGACGCAACTTTGCTTTCGCACGTGCCGCTGTTCGAGCGCCTCGACGACGAGGAACGCAACCTCTTGGCCGCGCAGATTGAAGGCGTCGATCTTCCCGCGGGCACGACCATCTTCAAGCGTGGAGATCCCGGCGATTCGATCTTCATCGTCGCTTCCGGAGAGGTCGAGATCTTCGTGCTCGACACCACCGGACAACGCATCGTGTTCGAGACCGCCAAAGCCGGAGACTTCTTCGGAGAGCTCTCGCTGCTAGACGGAGATCCCCGATCGGCGTCCGCGGTCGCAATTCAAGAAACGCGCGCGTTGCGCATCGACCGCAATGATCTCTCTTTGCTGTTCACCCGCCATCCGACCGCCGCGCTCGACGTGCTCGCGGTGATTGGTCGCAGACTTCGCGAAGCCGACAAGCTGATCGGCACCCGCGTCATCGGCAGCCCAAACGAGGCCGTCGAAGAACGGCTGACGCCGGTTCAGCGGCTGGCGGACTTCGCGGCGGCGTTCTCAGGCACGTTCAGTTTCTTGTTCGTGCACGTCCTCTGGTTCGCACTGTGGATCAGCATCAACACCGGGATGTTTGAGGGAATGGAGGTCTTCGACCCGTATCCATTCGGCCTGCTGACGATGGTCGTCTCGCTCGAGGCGATCTTCCTGTCATGCATGGTGCTGATCAGCCAGAGCCGCCAAGCGGTGAAAGACAGGATCCGTTCCGACGTCGAGTACGACGCGAACATCCGCGCCGGCCTTGAAGTGACCCAGCTTCACGTCAAAGTCGATTCACTCTACGAGCAGGTGTTGGCGCGACTGGCCGCAGTCGAGCGGCAGCTGAACCCCGCCGCGCTCAAAGCACCTCCGATGCGTCCTTCGGGCATCGACGTGCCGCCCATTCCATAAGGTCCTGGAGATCGGATTACCCGACCGTTCTCGCAGCCGGGTAATCCGAACTCAGGCCCTCAACCCGTTTCAGCCGGGCTGCTTGACGGTGCGCAGGTAGGGCTTGATCGTCTTGAACCCGTTGGGGAAGAGCATCTTCGCGTCCTCATCGTTCACCGAGGGCACAATGATGACGTCTTCGCCGTGTTTCC
>JANOHG010001224.1:0-4724 GCA_031406375.1 Archangiaceae bacterium
GCCTGCCGCCGCCGCTCTCGGCGGCGACGCGGACCATGTCGTGGGAAGTCACGATGCCGACCGGACGCGTTCTCCGAAAGCCGGGTCTCACGCATTCAGGGGTCGCTAACCCTCAAGGCGACGAAGGACATCACCCAGAAAATCAGCATCAACAGCTCAATCTCGTACTTCCAGGGCCGCGGCAATGACCGCGTCGATGTCGGCAGCGGCATCTACTATTTGCAACGCGAGTTCGGCTACCAAGGCTCGGCGCTCATGGTCGAGGGGCACTGGGTCCCAATTCCAGCCATCAACATCGTGGCAGGCGTCGAGCACGTTTATGACATTGAGGCTAAGCCTTCGAGCTTGTATGTCTTGAAGCAGGCGATCGGCGAACTGCGCGCGGGAGACATTCGCGAAGAGTCCTCCGAGCGCCAGGGCCGCCAGGAGTCCAGAAATCCGGCGGTCTATGGGCAGATCATCTGGAAGCCGATCGAAACGTACCTGACACTCACCGGAGGCCTCCGGTATGACTACCAATCCCTGTATGGCGGTCAGCCGAGCGGGCGGTTGGTTGCGGTGTCGAAAGTCGCGAAATGGCTGACAATCAAGGCAATGTACGGCAACGCGTTCAAAGCGCCGTCACCGTATTTATTGTACGCAATCCCTGCACGCACCGGAGACATTGCGGGCAACCCCGACCTCAAATCTCAGTTTGTACACACCGCCGAGGTTCAGGCGATTTTCGCGCCCCGCAACTGGTTCACCTTCAGCACCAATGCGGGTTACAACTATTTGATAAACAAGGCCGAGTTCGAGCAAGAGGGTGTCAATCGCACCGCTCAGAATCTCGCCGAGTCAGGCACCTGGTTTTCGGAAAGCGAGCTCGCCATCAGCTATCTCAATACAATGTTTGGTTATGTTCGGGCCGAGTTCCAGTCAACCGCACGCAACCGTGGCGCGGATCGCAGCTATCGGGCGACCCTGCTCGGCACGGGAAACGAAATCTACCCCGAGCACATCATTCGCGCTGGCGCGTCTGCACGTCACTATGTCGGGGTGTCGGGCTCGGTCGAAGTGTCGTACACCGGCTCGCGACGAGCGAGCGACATGAACGTCCTCGAACGAGGAGAGGTGTACTTCCTACCCTCGTACTTCAGCCTTGATGCCAGCTTCTCAGCAGAGTCGACTGGCCTGCTGTTCAGGAACAAAAAGAGCCGGATCTCGATCAGCGGTACCAACCTTCTTGGTACGACCGTCGCGGATCCCGGCTTTGCTGGCATCGACTATCCACTGCAGGGCCGGCTGCTGATGCTCTCGATTTCTCAGGAGCTTTGAGCGGCTGCTAATTTTAGAGAAGCTGAAGTCGCTGAAACGCGGCAAATGCGAGCAGCATGGCAAAGGCACCGACGCCCGCCACCGCCCACAGCGGGGCATCAAAGGGGGGACCGCTACGGACACTGCGAAAGACAGAATGCTGCATGGCGAAAGATTCCTCTGTTTGGTTCGCGGCATTGATAGCTGTGCCAACTCCACGGTGGTGAGTGGGTGTCAGGACGATGCGTCATTCCCAATGGGAATGACGCCGAAACGCCCAAATGTAGCGCCTGTTTGGGTTGATGGTGCTGATGCGGATAGAAAGCTGGAACTTGGAGGTTGGCGGCGCGCGTCACTGGCATCAACAGTGGAGATACCTTGAAAACGATTGTTTCGAGCCTTCTGCTTCTCGTAGCTGCTGCCGCAGTCGCAATGGGTGTTGTTTCGGCTCCCGCTTCCGCAGGGTCGTCACGGGTTGTTCCGGCGGTGGTGATGCGAGCGCTTCCCGTTCGTCAGTTGGTGGTGGCTAAGGCTGACCCTGTGGCCGCACCGCGCGAGGTTGCGAAGAAGGAAGAGTCGGTCGAGGCGATTGCGCCGCCCGAGGGAGTGCCGAGCGAGGCGGCGGCAGAACCCATCGAAGCGAAGGTCGCCGTCGAGCCTGCACCTGTGGTGCCCGCGCCTGTTGTGGTCGAAGCAGAACCGCCAGCGCCGAAGCCTGTTCCTGAGCCCGCTGCAGCCAGGCCGCCTGCTCCCAGGGCCCCAAGGCCTTCTCCCAGCGGTGAAGGCGTGGGTCCGGCGACGGGCGGCGCGCCCGGGGCGGTGGGTCAGTTCAACCTGCGCGCGTCGGACACCGCCGAGGTGGTCGTCGACGGCAAGAGAGTCGGCCGATCCCCGGTGCTTGGCTTCAAGGTCAAGCCGGGAAGGCACAAGGTGCGGTTCGATTGCTACGACGCCTCAGGTGTAGCGCGGCCGGGTGTCTCGCAGACGTACGACATTGCCGCCGACTATGAGACAGACGTCGAATACGATTGCCCGACTGAGTAACCCGCCAGTCATTCTCCGAGGTAGGCCTTCCGGATTTCTTCGGAAGCCAACAGCTCTTTGCCCGTTCCCGTCATCGCCATCTGGCCGGTCTCGAGAACATAGGCCCAATTGCACAGACCCAAGGCGAGGTGAGCGTTCTGCTCGACCAGCAAAATCGAGACGCCTTGCGCATTCACTTCTCGAAGGATTCTGAAGATTGTCTGGGTAACCTGGGGAGCGAGCCCCAAAGACGGCTCATCGAGCAGCAACAGCCGCGGTCGCGACATCAGCGCGCGCGAGATCGCCAGCATCTGCTGTTCACCGCCCGACAACGTGCCTGCGCTTTGGGTTCGGCGCTCTTTGAGAACCGGGAAGAATCCAAACGCCTTCTCGGCGTCAAGCGCGATCTCTGCCTTGTCATTGCGCAGATACGCACCCAGTTCGAGATTCTCAGCAACGGTGAGGTTCGGGAAAATCCCCCGCCCTTCCGGCGCGTGCGCCATTCCACGGGGCACCAGCGTGTGTGCTTTGTGGCCGGTAATGTCGACGCCGCTCAACTGAATCTTGCCAGCGGTGGGCTTCAACATCCCGCTCACCGCGCGAAGCGTGCTGGTTTTGCCTGCGCCATTGGCTCCAATCAGCGCGACCACTTCACCCTTCCCCACCGACAGCTCGATGCCCTTGAGCGCAGTGATGACGCCGTAAGACACCTTCAGGCCGGCAACGTCTAGCAAAGGTTCACGAGGTAAGCGCGGCTGGCTCACGCGGCTTCCCCGGGCGCTTCACCGAGGTACGCCTCGATGACTTTCGAATCCGCGCGCACCTGTGCCGGTGTTCCGGTGGCAATCGTCTCGCCGTGATCTAGAACGATTATCTGCTCGCAGATCCCCATCACCAACTTCATGTCGTGCTCAATCAGCAGAATTCCAAGCTCGAACCTATCTTTCAGCTCGCGAATCAACACCATCAGATCCGCCTTCTCGCGGGTGTTCATACCCGCGGCGGGCTCATCAAGCAGCAGCACTTTCGGGGCCGTGCCCAGCGCACGTGCGATTTCGAGCCGACGCTGCTCGCCATAGGGAAGATTCCTCGCCAGCTCGTCGCGGCGACCCAACAGCCCCATCACCCTCAGCAGCTCGTCAGCCCTCCCAGTCACTTCGGTCTCTTCGGCTAAGAATCGCGGGGTGCGGAAGAACGCGCGCCACCAGTCGAGGTAGTTGTTGCTGGTTTCCATCAGCCGGCCGGCCACCTTCGTGATGCCACCTTTCACCTTCATTCGATGGGTGCGCTCGAGCGCGAATAGCGGCGTCGTCTTGGCGATAACCGCGATGCGGACGTTGTCGAGCGCAGTGAGCTCTTTGAAGAGGCGAATGTTCTGAAACGTTCGCGCGAGGCCCAGCCGATTGATTTCGAAGGGCCGCATCGCTTTGCCCGAAAAGAGCCCGTGCCCGTCCGACGGGTTGCGGTTGATTTGCACGCCACCCACAACAATGGCGCCTTCCGATGGGGGGTAGACTCCAGTGAGCGCGTTGAAGGCGGTCGTCTTCCCCGCGCCGTTGGGCCCAATCAAGCCCTTGAGGTCGCCCTTCTTCACTTCGAGCGAGAAATCGCTGAGCGCTTTCAACCCGCCGAAGCGAATCGAAACATTTCGGACCTCGAGCAGCACCGGCGCGCTCATGCCCGCGCCTTCTTTCTCCACCGGTCGATCGCATCCCACGCCTCGTGGGTGCCAAAGATTCCTTTGGGTCGGGTCAGCATGATCAACACCAGCAGAACGCCGTAAATGGGCATCCGCACCTGATCCACCTTCTGTGCAAGCGACGGGTCTCCGCCGCCCAGAGTGGTGAACAGGCTGCGCATGCCTTCGGGCAACAAGGTGAGGAAGACGGCCGCCGTGAAGGCTCCAGTGGTCGAGCCCAAGCCTCCCGCGACTATCATCACCACCACCTCCATCGACTTCACAAAGGTGAAGCTGCCGGGATTCACGATCGGCACGAAGTGCGCGAACAGCGCGCCCGCGACACCGGCGAAGAAGCTCGAAAGAACGAACGCCCGCACTTTGTAGCTGGTGGTGTCGACCCCCATCGCCTCTGCGGCGACCTCGTCTTCGCGAATCGCCCACAGATTGCGGCCATGCGGTGAAGCCGCCAATCGCCGCGACATCAACACCACCAGAAAAACCCAGAACCAGACCATTCCAAAGCCAACGCGTTGGGGAATTCCTGAAAGCCCCAGTGCACCGCCCAACGCCTGGGTGTTTTGCACGATGACGCGGATGATTTCCCCGAAGCCGAGAGTGACGATTGCCAGGTAGTCGCCGCGCAGACGCAGCGAAGGCAAGCCGACAATCAACCCGCACACCGCCGCTGCAGTGCCTCCGGCGCACAGTGAGCCAATGAGAAACA
>JANOHG010001257.1:0-4381 GCA_031406375.1 Archangiaceae bacterium
GGGCACGGGTTCCCCCAGTGCCGACGTCAATTCCCAACCAAAGCATTATGATCCCTCGCGGAGAGCGCCCAAGAGGCGTCCGGCTCTCGCCTTCAGTTAGTTTCGAGGTAGGGCCGCGGCGTGTGAAGCCTACCCACATCGCCGGCGTGCCGATGCTTTGGGTCAATTCCATTCGCTTCGCTCCGCACTCACGTGCGCGGTGCACTCAACTGCGCGGGGCGCTCGACCTCCTGACTCATGGGCCGGCAGTTGAGGAGTCGGGCCGTCACCCACGGGGCGCCCGCTAACCCGAACGTTTGCCGCCGCTTCCCTTTGTTCCCGTTTCATCCAGCTGATGTAGCGACCGCGCAATACGTAGACAATTAGAAATAGTCGGTTCGTGCCGTCGTAAAAAACGACCTATCTTTGTAGGATGGAATGGCTCAACTACCGTCACCTGCTCTATTTCTGGGTCGTCGCCAAGCAGGGAAGCATCGCCCAAGCGAGCAAGGAGCTTCGCCTCGCGCATCCGACGATCAGCGCACAAATTCATCGACTCGAAGACGTGCTCGGCGAGAAGCTTTTCGAGCGAAAAGGCCGCGATCTACGGAGGCGTTCATGAGCGAGTTGGCGATGCACAAGATCGACGTCATCCTCGCGGACGCGCCAGTTCCCCCACATCTTCGCGATCCTCGTCGATCATCGACGCGGTCGTGAGCGTCGCTCTGGAAATGTTCAGGCCTACGTGCAGCAACTACTTGCGGGTTGTTGCTTCGGCCCAGGCGGTCGCATGCGGCACTATGAAGCTGATGTCGGCTTGCACACGCTGGAACTTCCAAAGGCCATTCCGGCGCGTATAGGCATCGTTGTACTGCGCCATCAGCCACGTAGCTTCAGGGCCTTTTTCGCCCTTGAGCGTGCACGGCTCGATGATCTGCCATTCGCCCTTTGCCGTGTTGCAGTCTTCGCTGATTTCGATGCGTTCATTGATGAGGTAATGGCGCGCCCACACGAACGACGTCGACACCTGCGCGAAGAACGCGCCGATGGCCTCTGGCCCCTTGTGCTCACCGAACTGCGGGCCTGCATCCCAAACCGCGTCGTCCCAAAACAACGTTTTGAGCTTGGTGGGGTTGTAGTTCTCGTCGCAGTACTTGGCGTACGTGTGCTTCAACATACGGATCGCTTCGAGTGACTCGAGTCGATCGATGCGCTTTTCAAGATCGCTGCTCATGTTCGACCCATATCGCGCTTGTCGCCTGCGCCACATGCATCATGAGACCATGGGCAAACCATCCAGCTTGCCGCGCGAAGGTACAGGTAGGCGGATCGCCCGTGGTGAGCTGTGAATTGTTCGCGCGAAGGCCGCCGGTGCCCTTCGCGCTGCGCTGGCCGGTGGTGAAGCAGCCGAAGCTGCCAGGCGCTGTCTTCGCCGTTGGCGCGCGGTCAGCGCTCGCGCGACTCGAGCTTCTTCAGCCTGTCTTCGAGCAGCTGGTTCTGCGATTCGAGCTGACGGATTCGGGTGTTGAGGGCCTTGATCGCGGTGAGCTCGACGCCGTGGGCATCGACCGGGTCATACGCGACGTCGGTGGTGCCGAGCCCGAACGCCGAGTGGAAGTCCTGCGCCATCGGCCCGAGGTGGCGGACCCTCGCGTCGCCAGTCTGGTAGGACCAGGTCGAGATCGGCATCTGCGAGACGGCCTCGAGCACCGCCTGCTCATCGGCGGGGACGATCTGCCTCTTGATGTTACGGTCGCTCGCGCACAGCGGCGCGCAGCCCTGCGGGCAGGTGGGCGCGGCTGCTGTCGGGCTGTGACAGACGGGGGGCACGCCGCCGACCGGGCCCTCGACCTTGCAGCATAGCTGCCCAACGGTGCAGCAGTTGGCCCCGCAGCACGCCGTCGCGCCGCAGGTGCCGCCGTCGAGCGCGCAGGGGATGCTCTGGCAGGTGCCGTCGCAGAAAGGCGTCGCGCCGGTGCACTGCGTCCCACACGCGCCGCAGTTCAGCGGGTTGTTGGCGAGGTTGACGCACGCGTTGTTGCAGCAGGCGCGCCCAGCACCACACGCCGATCCACCGTCGGCGAGCAGACAGGCCGAGCCCCCTCCGCCGCCCGAGCCTCCGCCGCCCGAGCCTCCGCCGCCCGAGCCTCCGCCGCCCGAGCCTCCACCGCCCGAGCCTCCACCGCCCGAGCCTCCACCGGTTCCCGCTGTGCCGCCTGAACAACCTGCGATGAGAGCGATCAGCGCGACGTAAAGCACGGTCTTTGCGAGCATGGTCTGGTCTCCAGCGGGTCCGAACGGGAGAGTGTAGCAGCGATGGCGCCTGCTGGTTCGGGACCAGGGGATCGCAGGTTCAAATCCTGTCTCCCCGACTTGTTCGCATTCGCGTTGTGCAGATGTGGCTGAGTTCGTCGGTGTTCAGGAGGCCAGCTCTTCGAATGTCAGGTCGAACCGCGCAAGGTACTTCCTCAGACGGTCAGCATCGCGCCGCAGGTGCCGCCGTCGAGCGCGCGGCTCTGGCAGGTGCCGTCGCAGAAAGGCGTCCCGCCGGTGCACTGCGTCCCACACGCAACGATGCCTGAACCAATCTCCAGGTCAGACGCTTTGGTTGCATTCAACGTGCTCTCCTGACTTGGCGCGTACGAGCAGGTTCCCCGTTCGGTGATTTTTAGTTCAGCGCGGAGCGATGGGCGCTTTCTTGAAACGGCCCCAGGCGACGAACCCAAGCAGCACACCAAACATCACGTTGACGCCGATGTACGGGTACTCGCCGCGGCTCACATGGAACCCTGCCGCCAGCAGCATCACCAAGATCAGGCAACAGGCTGCGATGGGGGCAAGGCTCGGCTTGATACGGGTCGCCGACGGTAGAATAAGCCCGAGCGCTCCGAGGACTTCAGAGATTCCGCTAAGCCGCGTCACCCAGGCGGGCACATCGGGGACCCACGGGATTTTCTCAGCGAGCACTTCCATCGGAGCAAAGCCACGAAAGCTGCCGCCCAGAAGGAAGCTTCCGGCAAGCAGGATCTGGGCTACCCAGAGCGCGATGTGCAGCCCTTTGTTAGGAGCACGGTTGGTCATTGGCGTGGAGTAGGTGTTGCGGTGAACGTTGGCAAGGCCCCTCGACCCGTTGTCGGCCGCATCGGCGTTGACCCACCAGGTCTCGGGCCCCGGGCGCGGTGGCTGCGACGCCCCTGCGAAGTGACCGCTTCTCGCAGAGGCGCCGCGTCATTGCTGGCTCAAGCGACTACTTGTTGGCGTTCTGCCGTGCCTGGCCTTTGAGTTCCTTCACCTTGCCCTCGACTTGCATTTGCTCATTGTCGATCACCGCTCCGAACCGTTTCTTTGCCGCTCCGAAGACCTCTTCGAGCTTGCCCTTGACGCGCTCCGCGCCCTTGGCGGCTTCCTGCTTGCCCTTGCCCTTGAGCTCATTGAACTTGCCCTCGGCTTCCATCTGCTCGTTGCCAATGATTTTGCCGACGACACCCTTGAGTTTTCCGCCTAACTCTTCGGCGGCGCCTTCTGCGCGCTTGCTGTTGTTGCTCATGACTTGCTCCGGGTTGGTGGGGAGGCGGTCAATCCCGCCTCGTACCCAAAGCAATCGCAACCCTCATGCCGCATTGCGGCTACCCGATTTCGCGGTCTTGCAAAGCAGGTGGGTGTGGCGAATGATCGCGATGACGCCGAACGCCACACCGCCATCGCGGGGCCTGCCTCGCGCTTACTGCATCCATCAGCACGCACGCGTTTCGATGCGGTTTCAAAAAGGCGTTCTAGGCACCTGGTTTGCAGCGCGCGGGGAAAGGAACCGCATTGCTCTTACCTCTCTTGCTGATGGTGTGCGCCGGTGCCCGAGATGGGGGAAATCGCCACGGTGAAGTGATCGACAGCTCGAGTCCTGACGCAGGCGAGCAGGTGTCGACGGCTGAGATTTCCCCTCGGGTGACGGTGACGATCGTCGGAGCGCTGGTGCAGCCGCCCGCTGCTTATCTCGAGACGCTGCGCTTGCCTGCGAAGGCGCGCCCGGATGAAGCGGCCTCGAAGGACGTCCGTCGACAGCTCCAATCATTTCTCGAGCGCCGAGGGTACGACCTAGCCAACGTTACCACGCGGCTGGTGCCGGGCGGAATCGAGGCCACGGTCGACGAAGGTAGGATCGATCGGATCATTTATCTGGGACAGCTGTCGTTTCAGCAACTGCGCTTCAAGCTGAGCTTGGTGCTGCCGTACGACGTGTTCAACCGGGATCTGCTCGATCGGCAGGTTCGCGAGCTGAGTGAAGAGTTCGATACCCCTGGCGTCAGTTGGGAGCTCGTGCGCACCGCTGCGATCGAGCACGACGGACCCCAGGTCACCCGTCTGCCCAGCGAGATCGACCTGATCGCCAGCGGCAGCGCCCGCG
>JANOHG010001280.1:0-5945 GCA_031406375.1 Archangiaceae bacterium
ACCTGAGGGCATTGCCGTCCGAGCTGACAATGCCCGCCGATTCCTGCCCTCGGTGCTGAAGGGCATGCAATCCCAGGTAGGTGAGATTGGATGCTTCCTCATGACCGAAGATGCCGAAGACGCCGCACATGCGCGAACGCCTGTAACTGAGAAACCAGGTGTTTGCTCGGCAAATGAACGTTGCACAAGGGTCAGCGACAGGATCGCGATCTGGCAATGTGGCGGGTCACCCGAGAACCCTAAGGCGCGCGCCAGCGTTCTAAAGCTTCGGTCAGCGATCCTGCTTGTCTTTCGCCGTGGTCAACGAGAACTGCACCGTGGGATTGGTCTCGACGGCGATGCGCGCCTTGACTGCGTCCTTCGCTTTCAAAGTCTTTACCAGACTGAGCGCATCTGCCGCGTAGTACCGCACGTCTTTGTCGGGGTCAGCGAGCGCGGCGATCAACTCGGCTTCGGCAGCACCAGGCTCAATCATCGACAGCGCCAAAGCCGCTTCCTTTCTCACGTCGGCGCTCGCGTCTTTCAGTGCTGCAGCCAATGGGCCCACCGACGACGGGGCCTTGAGGTGACGCAACACAAGCGCAGCTTCCTTCCGCTTTTGAACAGGGACTTCGCGATCAACCACCCGCGCCTCGAACACTGGGCCCGCCTTCAGCACTTTGAGCGAGTTGACCGCTGCGGCCCGAAGCTCCTCATCCATCGTCGAAAGCAACCGAGCCAGTGTGTCGACTGCAAGTGGATCCGTCGAGGTGCCCATTGACTGGGCAGCCTTGATCCGCTCGGCGCGAGGAGCAGAGTCATCAAGCAGGATCGCCATGGGATTCCTCCGGGAAGCGGCGAAAGCCGCAGCATTCGCCCATATCAAGAAGGCGAACGCCAAACCGATGAAAGGTGCTCTCAGAGCAGATCCTCAGTTGTCCTTGAAACCGTCGGCGGTCCAAACGCTCTTCTTGCCCGCCTGCTTGTTGATCTTCTCAAGGCCCGACTGAATCTCGTTCATGCTCTTGCCCTGCGTGACGCCATTGAGCATCTCGAGCGGGTTGTCACCCGCATGAGTCTCTTTTGGGAAAAAGGGAACCTGGGACGATTATCCTACCTCCTGGTCAATTGTTGCTAACGCCTCGCCAACTCATCGCAATTTCGAGTCGATAACGTTCAGAACCAGGTCTTTAGGTCGAGGCCTGTGTAGAGCGAAGCGACCTGATCTCCATACCCGTTAAAGGGAAGCGTCTTTCTGCGGGCGAGTTCTCCGATGCGCCGTTCAGTGGCTTGGCTCCACCGAGGGTGAGGTGCGTCGGGGTTCACGTTTGCGTAAAAACCGTATTCACCAGGTGCGGCCTGATTCCAGGTAGTGCGTGGCCTCGAGCGGGTGAGCTCAATCTTCACGATGCTCTTGATGCCCTTGAAACCATATTTCCAGGGGACGACCAGTCGCAGCGGGGCGCCGTTCTGGTTCGGCAGCGGCTTTCCGTAAATGCCGGTCGCTACCAGCGTGAGCGGATGCATCGCTTCATCGAGTCTCAGCGCTTCGACGTAGGGCCAGTCGAGCACCGCCTCGGCCTGCCCAGGCATCTGCGCCAGGTCGTGCAGGGTGGTGAAGACGACGTACTTCGCGTTCGATGTCGGCGAGACTTGGCTGAGCAGCGCGCCAAGCGGAAACCCGAGCCAGGGGATCACCATCGACCACCCCTCGACACAGCGCATCCGGTAAACCCGTTCTTCCAGTGAAACCGCTTTCAACAGCTCTTCGAGATCGACGCGACGTGGGCGGTCGACTTCGCCGGTTATCTCGACTGTCCACGGTTGCGGCTTGAGCGTGTGTGCGTTGCGCGAAGGATCGTCCTTGTCGGTGCCGAATTCATAAAAGTTGTTGTAGGTCGAGATGTCTTCGAAACGCGTCAGCGCCTCGTCGTGTGGGTCCTTCTTACCGAGGGTTCCTCTCGCTGCGTCGTTAGGGCGGCCCTTCGACTTACCCGAACCGGTGAGCGCGACGACGCTTCCCCCAAGCGCCGTGGTAGTTGCGACAAAGAGCGCCGCCGACTTCAAGAATTCCCGGCGGCGTGAGTACAGCGCCTGCGGCGTAATTTCAGACGACGACGGCTCGTGTAGCGGCTTCACAGGGGCTGTACGTTACAGCCGAGGCGAGAGTTTCTCACGGCAGGGGTCTGATGAGCTGCAGCCTTCCGGCTGCGCCACATACCACCACCTGCATCTCGTCCGAGTCTTCCCAGGGGCGAGAAAGAAAATCGCCATACCGCTCGCGCGCCTCGAGCCCGGTGCGAATCAGCGCGGCATCAACTTCACTGGGCGTGAAGATCCGCCGTTGCAGCCGGCGCACCGACTGCCCGGCCCGGCCGCGCAGGTGGGCTGTAAAGGCTGGGCGATTGTTCGAAGGCGCGTTGGTGTCGCAGTCGCTGCGCAGATCAAAGGCGAAAACGCCATCGGTCGCCAGGTGAACCCGAACGCGGGTGAGCGCTGCCTCGAAGTCAGCGGCGGTGGCCATCAATCCCAGTGCGTTCGCAGGCGCGACTATCAGCGCGAACTTCTCGTCGAGCCGAAGCGTGCGCAAATCGGCATTCATCAGCCGCACCTCGGCCGCGCCAGGCTCAAAGGGACGCTTCTCGTCGGCGGCGGCATGCATCCGTTCCGAAGGCTCGACCGCGACCACCCGATGTCCTCGCCCTGCCAATGCAAACGCCACCCGGCCATCGGCGCTGCCCAACACCAAAACCGCAGCGCCATGCTTTCCTGCCTGGCGGACGTAGAAGGCACTGGCGAGATCGAGACCAACCAACGACAAGGGCATGACGGGCTCCACACTACCCCCTACAATCCGCGCCGCTCTATGTCTGTGACTCCTTCATGAGTACTGCCCCTCCTAGAGACGGAATTCCTCAGCGCACGGTACTCGGGCTGCGCCCTCGGCTCGACGGAATCGCGTCTCAAGAATTTCACCTTGTGCTGCTCAACACCGAAGCCAAGGGCCAGAGCTTTCCGGTGGGCAAGCTGTTGAAGATTGGCAAGGCGCCCGAGAACGACATCGTGCTCGATCACCCAACGGTGAGCCGGAATCACGCGGTGCTCAGTCGGCAAGGCGAGCAGTTTCTGGTTCAGGATCAAGGAAGCACCAACGGCACCTTCATCGACGGCGCACAGATTCGCGAGGGGTACCTTAAGCCGGGCGCGATGCTCGAGGTCGGCGATGTGCAACTGCGGTTTCAGCCGAGCATCAAAGCGCTCGACGTGTCACCGCTGCAGGAAGATCGCCTGGTCGACCTGGTGGGCAAGTCGACGCCGATGCGACAGATTTTCGCGTTGATAAAACGAATCGCACCGACCGAGTCGACCCTGTTGTTGATTGGCGAAACAGGCTGCGGCAAGGGCGCTGCTTCGAAGACGATTCACAAACTGTCGACCCGAGCGCAGGGCCCGTTCGTGGTGTTCGACTGCGCCTCGGTTCCTGACCAGCTGATCGAGAGCGAGTTGTTCGGCCACGAGAAGGGTTCGTTCACCGGTGCGGTCAGCCAACGCAAAGGCTTTCTCGAAGCAGCCGACGGCGGCACGCTGTTCATCGACGAGATCGATGACCTGTCGCTCGAGTTGCAGCCAAAGCTGCTGCGGGCGCTTGAGGATCGCGAGTTCCGCCGGGTGGGTTCTTCGAGCGCAAGCATCAAGTTCGACGCGCGGGTGATCGCAGCCAGCAAGAAAGACCTCTGGGAAGAGGTTCAAAAAGGGCGATTTCGCGAAGACCTCTATTTCCGCCTCTCGGTCTTCACCGTCGCGCTGCCTCCGCTTCGCGATCGCAAGGAAGACATTCCGCTGCTGGTCGACACCTGGGCGGTCGCGCCGCTGTGGGAAAAGCTGCCCGAGGCTGAACGACAGAAGGTGCTGGGCCACACCTGGCCCGGCAACGTGCGCGAGTTGAGAAACTTCGTCGAGCGCCGCAAATATATGGCGGACATGCCCGAGCTGGCGATGGATGCGTTCTTGCGCGACTACTCAGGGCCCGAGAAGGTCGAGGGCGAGCAGCTGCCGGTGAAATACGCCGGCCCGTTCAAGGACTGCAAGGACGAGCTGGTGCGCGGCTTCGAGCGCGAATACCTGACCCGATTGCTCTCGAAGTCGCAGGGAAACATTGCGCGGGCCGCCCGTGATGCCGGGCTTGATAGAAAGCACCTGTATTCGCTGCTGCACAAGTATCAGCTGGTGAAGAGCAGCGAAGGGTAAGCGGCGGCGACATGTCTGTCGGCCTGGGCCGTTGAAAAGGCATGGGCGTGACGGCCTGCCCGAGTGGGAAGCACTGATTGCGCTTCATCCGGGCTGACTAGAATTCGGCAAGTCCGGGCGCGCGCGGGTACGGAATCGCGTCGCGGATGTTCGCGAGCGCACACACGTAAACGACCAGTCGTTCGAAACCCAGGCCGAAACCCGCGTGCGGCACCGAGCCATAGCGCCGCAGGTCGCGGTACCACTGGTAGTGCGCTGGGTTCAGCTTGAACTGCGCCATGCGCTGATCGAGCACCGACAGCCGTTCTTCGCGCTGCGACCCGCCGATGATTTCTCCGATGCCGGGCGCCAACACGTCCATCGCGGCAACCGTCTTCCCGTCGTCGTTGAGGCGCATATAGAAAGCCTTCATCGCCTCGGGGTAGTTCATCACCACCACGGGGCGGCCGACGTGTTTCTCGACCAGGTACCGCTCGTGCTCGGTCTGAAGATCCGAACCCCACTTCACCTCGAAATCGAACTTCTGGCCGCACTTGCCAAGGATGTCGATCGCTTGGGTGTTCTCAATGCGCTCGAAGGGGGCGTTGATGAACGCTTCAAGGCGACTGATGGCCGCCTTGTCATGGCGTTCGACGAAGAACTTCATGTCATCCGCGCGCTCTTCGAGTACCGCCTGGAAGACGTACTTCAGAAACTGCTCGGCGAGGCTCGCGTCTGCGTCGAGATCTGCGAACGCTATCTCAGGCTCGATCATCCAGAACTCGGCGAGGTGCCGGGTGGTGTTCGAATTTTCGGCACGAAAGGTCGGCCCAAAGGTGTAGACCTTCGACAGCGCGAGGCAATACGCCTCGACGTTCAATTGGCCCGACACGGTCAAAAACGTCTCTTTGCCGAAGAAGTCTTTCTTCCAATCGATCGCGCCCTTGTCGTCGCGCGGCAGGTTGGCGACGTCGAGCGTCGAGACTCGGAACATCTGGCCGCCGCCCTCGGCGTCGCTGGCGGTGACGATCGGCGTGTTGACCCAGATGAATCCTTGGGTGTGGAAGAAGCGGTGGATCGCCTGCGCCATGCAGTTGCGCACGCGGGCGACCGCGCCAAAGGTGTTGGTGCGCGGACGCAGGTGAGCGACCTCGCGCAGGAACTCGAGCGAGTGCTGCTTGGGCTGCACCGGGTAGGTGTCGGGATCATCGACCATGCCCACCACCGTCACGTCCGTCGCCTGAATCTCGACGCTCTGGCCTTTACCTTGCGATTGAACGAGCTGGCCAGTGCAGGTGACCGAGCAACCACTGTTGAGGTGCGAGACCTGGGCCGCGTAGTTGGGCAGCGTGTTCGGCGCGACGACCTGCAGCGAGTCGAAACTCGAGCCGTCGTTCACCGCGAGGAAACTGATTCCTGCCTTCGAGTCGCGTTTGGTGCGAATCCAGCCGCGCACGGTCACTTCGGTGCCGACCGCGGCCTGTCCAGTGAGTGCTTGCTTGGTCGAGATGAGGGTCGCCATAGACGCCCTCCTAGCACTTCATTTGCCAAGCTTGCGCGAGCGAAGAACGAGGTACCGTTCGCTGGCGGCAAACCGCACCAGCTCGATCATCTCGCTCGAAAGCGCCTTCTTCGCCCGGAGCGCAGCGAGCGCGGGCGCCACTCCGCCACACACCACCAGCCCGGCGCGGTTTGCCGAGTGGCGCGCTGCCTCGGCGAGCGCGCCAAGGTGCATCGTC
>JANOHG010001294.1:0-2874 GCA_031406375.1 Archangiaceae bacterium
CGGCACGGCGGCAATCACCGCCAAGCGCACGGTGTCGGGGTTGAGAGAGAAGCAGTTGCTGATCATCGACTCGATCGTTCCCAAGACGCGCGACGCCGTAGTGCTCGAGCTGACGTCGGCGCAGCTGACGGATCTGGCGAGCTATTCGCTTCCCGCGGGAGCCATGGTCCCGACTGCTCGCCTCACCATTCACTCCGGAACGCTGACGGCGGTGGTGAAGCCAGTGCTCGGCGAACGGCTCAGCGAGGCGGGGAGGTTCGACGTAGCGACGCCGGTCTCTTCGTTCAGCGACGTGAAGCTGACCAACGCGAAGGTGACGCTCGAGTCGGGGGCGAAGCGATTCGTGTTCACGATTCCTTCGGCCAACCTCACCGCGTTCAATGGTTCGTTCCTGGGCTCGACCAACTCACTGCAGGGCAGCATTCAGATCGACAGCACGATGTTGACGCTGCCTGCGATACCGCTGAACCCCGACTTCAGCCAGGCGGCGCTCGATTCCAGCTATGCGTGCACGCCGGATCTGAAGTCAGTAGTGCCCCCGAACGGGCCTTAACATCCGAGGTCTTCGAACGGCGCCCGTCGAACCGCGGGAGGAAGTGAAGGCGTTCGACGCCAGGTGCTCGAGCAACTCGTTACCGCGCCGCGCTACGACCGCATCATCGTCATTGGTCGGCCGAGCCGGACTTCGCGCTGCCCGAAGGCCACGAGGATGTGGCGGCGTTACCTGGGTTGCGGTGACGCCCGGGCGCTAGGGCAACGACAGGCAGGGGCTGGTGCGCCGACTGGTTGCCCTCGTGCCTCCGCCGCGACGACACCTGACCTCCTTCCACGGCTTATGCGGAGCACCGACGCAGTGACGCGCCCTGCGTTTGCAGTGCCAACCGGAAAAGAGCACTTCCCATTACCTGCGGCGGATCTCGCCAGCGGCCTTCGAAAAGCTCAGCTTGCGATGGGGTCGTGCTTCACGGGAATGGTGACGTGAAACACGCTGCCCAGCCCGGGTTTGCTATCGGCCCAGATTTTTCCGCCGTGAGCATCGACGATGCAGCGGGTGATGTAGAGGCCGAGGCCGAGGCCTCGTTGATCGTTCTTCGTCACCTGCCAAAAGCGCGCGAACACCGTTTCGAGCAAGTGGGTCGCAATTCCCTTTCCGGAGTCGGTGACTTTCAAGCGCAGCTCATGGTCGACCAGCGCACAGCGAACGGTGACCTTTCCGCCTTCGGGCGTGAACTTGAGCGCGTTGGTGATCAGATTTGCCAGCACCTGGAGCATGCGTTGACGGTCGAACTCGGCAGGCATCGAGGGCTGCACCAGTTCGGTGGCGAGAGTTATCTTCCTGCCTTCCGCCGCGTGGCTGAAGGCATCGACGGCCTCGGTGACCAACCCGACCGCATCGCATTTCTCAGTGGTGATCGCGAGCTTGCCAGCGTCGATGCTGACGACATCCACCAGGTCGCCAATCAACCGGTTCATGCGGGCGACGTACCGCTGAATGCGCGCCACGTCGGCGACGGCCTGGCGGCCTTCTTCCGTGGGTGGAGCGGCCTGAGCCACGTGGTCGGCAGACAGCACGATTCCCGCCAGCAGGTTCCGCAGGTCATGGCTGACCATCCCCATGAAGTCGTCCCTGTTCGCCAGCGCGTCATCCGAACGGGTGCGCTCAGTCAGCAAGTGGCGGTCGGTCTTTTCTCTTTCGAGAGGAAGCAGCGCAGCGAGTTTTCGCGCTTCTTGATCACGCCGAAGACGCAGGCTTTCATCTGCCAGAGCGCGCTCTCGCTGAAGCGCAGCGTCTTCGCGCGCCCTTTCATTCGCGATCGCCGCCGCGACGCCAGGGGTGACCTTCAGGTCGGCTTTGTCGCGCGCGGTGTCGAGCACTGCATCGGCCTGGTCGCGGGCGCGCTCGACGACCGCGTCTGCAGCGCTGGCAGACGCTTCGATGTCGGCCATCGCCTGGTCGGTGTTTTTTCGCTCGGATCGAAGGCTCTCGTCGGTCTTTTCGCGCTCGGGCTGAACCTTTTTTGCTTCGCGATCCATTGCGAAGAATCTAGTCGATGCACCGAGAAAAAGAATAACCGACGTTTCGAGTGGATGTGCCAGAGGCGGTATCGACGTTCACTGCCTCGAGGCGACGCAATGTTGCACCTGGCCGTTGCCCACGCAGATTCTGCGCGGCCCGGACTTAAGGATACAAGACATCCATCGCCTCGGGCTCTTCTTCCTCTGTCGCGATGATGTCGTGGCAAGTGCCGGAGCACTTCTGTTCAATCACCTTCCCCATTGCGTTCACGTGATTCTTGTCGTGGCATCGGTAGCAGCCCGGTTCGTGTTGGAGGAAGTCCCGGTAGGTGCCCCAGGTGACCTTCATCTCGGGGAAGTTGTTCTGGGTCCACGCGGACACCAGCAGCCTGCCTGCTGCTTCGACCTTCGCCTTTTTTTCACCGTCGAGAGCGGGCGCCTGCGCGGCGTAGAAGGCCGCCAGCGCAGCAGGAATCCCTTTCTTCGCGGCATCGTGTCGTCACGCGCGCCTTCACCTGCGCCTCGTGTCACTTCGGCCAGTTGCCCGACGGGCGGTTTGCAGTGGGGTACGGCAACGGCAAGCTCGATTCGAGACCGGTGCCACGTTGTTTGTAGAGAAGGGCTGCCTCGGCTGCCACTCAGGACCCAGCGGCGAAGGCACGCGGGTTTTCACCTTCGCCGAAATGGGCACCGATGACGAGTACTCCAAAATCTATAACGCCCCCCCCGATGCAGGCCCCTGCTGCGGCCTTGGCGACGACCCGTCAACCGTGACCCGGGGAATCAAGGCGCCCCGGCTCGCGGGCTTGTTCTCGGTGCGGCGGATGCTGCACAACGGCTCGGTGTTGGGGCTCGACG
>JANOHG010001346.1:0-3998 GCA_031406375.1 Archangiaceae bacterium
GACCTTCTCGAGCAGCCGGAAGACCTCGAGCATCGGGCCCGACTTGCCGATGATGTTCTCGAACTTGTACCGATCCGACAGCTCGGTCGAGAGCGACTGGATCGTCTCGTCACGCCGCAGCAGCTCGGCTTCGTAGTTGGCGATCTCGTTGACGCCGAACTCGAGCAGGTCGGTGAGCTTCTCGATCTCGGCCCCGGTCATGATCGGAATCCGCTCGACCGCGCGCTCCAGATCGGTGGTGCCGTTGTTGAGCTCGCGGATCTTGGTCTTGATTCGTTCGGCTTCCACCACAGTGACGTCTTGCCGCACGAAACCCTCGATGAACAACATCCCCTCGTATTCCCCGTTGAGGTACAGCGGCGCGCCGACGATGTTGAAGCCCAGGTGACAGTCGTGGAACTGGCTGCGACGCAGCTTTCGGCTGGCCTTGAACTTGTCGTGGAGCACGCGCACAGAGCTGGTGCACCGATGAAACCCTTCCTTCGAGAACAGTGACAGCCGGCAGAAGTCATTCGGCGGAGGAGCGATTTGACCCTTCGTCCACTCGAGGACGACTCCCTCGGTGTTGGCGAAGGTGAGCTCAGACCGCCACCACTTCCGCAGAATGTCGCGCAGCATGATGATCGTGTGGAGGTTTTGGTACCGGTCGAAGTCCATCAATCTGCTCCAGGAGCGCCTTGCGTCAGGACACCTAAACGGCGAAGTGTCCGAAAATTAGCCGAAATCGGGCCCGATCGCGACCCCAGATGGAGGCGACGGTACGGGGGTGTGCGGATAACGCGCTGTCTCAGGTGAGATCAGCTATGCCTTCAACCGATGCGGATAGTCGCCGGGAGCGCGCGTGGAAGGACTCTGAAGACGCCCCGGCGGGCGGATGTGATCCGACCCACCGCCGACCGGGTGCGAGAATCGGTGTTCAACGTGCTCGGCCAGACCTGTGAAGGTTTACGGGTGCTGGATCTGTTCGCTGGAACCGGGGCGCTGGCATTCGAGGCGCTCTCTCGTGGAGCCGTACGAGCGGTGCTGGTCGATTCGGGCGTTGAGGCGCAGCAGCTGTGCCGAGACAACGCCCAATCGCTGGGTTTCCTCGGGCTCACCGAGGTGTTGCCGCTGTCGGCCGAACGCGCGATCGCGAAGCTTTCGGTGCGTGGAGATCGGTTTGAGCTGATTTTTGCCGACCCTCCTTACGCTCAAACCGCGATCGACAACCTGCTGAACGGATTGAGCACCCATCGGCTGCTCGAGCCTTTAGGGCGGCTGGTGCTCGAGCACAGCAAGCGTGAGTCTGTGCCCGAGCGCAGCGGCCGCTTCACCCGCATCGATCAGCGGATTTTTGGTGAGACGGTGGTGTCGATCTTCGCGCCTGTCGATTGAACTGCGTCGTCGCTTACGGCGCGAAGGTGCCTCGAGCGAGCCTCGTCGACTGCGAGAGCGATCTTCGGGTTGACGTCCGAGCCACTTGGACCCAGATTCGGTGCCCTCTTGCGCATTGCTCTCTACCCCGGCTCTTTTGATCCGCTGACGAACGGGCATTTGTCGCTCGTTCAACGCGGGCTGACGATGTTCGACAAGGTGATCGTCGCGATCGCCACCAACCCGAAGAAGGTGCCGCTGTTCAGCGTCGAAGAGCGCAAGGCGCAGATCAAAGAAGCGGTGCCGGACCCGCGGGTCGAGGTAGCCGACTTCCATGGGCTGCTCGTCCAGTACGCGAAGGATCGCGGAGTGAACGTGATTTTGCGAGGGCTGCGCGCGGTCAGCGACTTCGAGTTCGAGTTTCAGCTGGCCAACATGAACCGCAAGCTCGACCCGAAGATCGAGACGATCTTCATGATGACCAGCGAGAACTACTTCTACATTTCTTCGCAGCTGGTTCGCGAGGTCGCGTCTTTTCATGGCGATGTCAGCGGTCTGGTTCCCGACAATGTTCTGCGCAGTCTCCAGGCCAAATTCCCCAAGAAGTAAGGAGCACACCCATGCAGCTCGCCAAGCGTCTGAAGGCGATCAAGCCGTCCCCCACGCTGTCACTCAACGCCAAGGCGAAAGCCCTTGCCGCGAAAGGAGAGGACGTCGTCAGCTTTGCGGCGGGCGAGCCGGACTTCGACACCCCCGAGCACATAAAAGACGCGGCCAAGGCGGCGCTCGATGCCGGCTTCACCAAGTACACCGCCACCGGTGGTATCCCCGAGCTGAAGAGCGCGATCAGCCAGAAGCTGAAGAAGGACAATCAGCTCGACTATTCGCCCGAGCAGGTGCTGGTCAGCTGTGGCGCGAAGCACTCGCTCTACAACCTGTTCCAGGCGCTGCTTTCGCCGGGCGACGAGGTGGTGATCTTCTCACCGTATTGGGTGAGCTACCCGGACATGGTTCGGCTGGCCGATGGCGAGCCGGTGATAGTCGAGACGCTGGCGTCCGATGGGTACGCGCCAGATCCGAAAGAGCTGCGCAAGGCGCTGTCGACGAAGACACGGGCGGTGGTGATCAACTCGCCGTCGAACCCGACGGGTGCGGTGCTCAGCCCGCACGCGCTGGCCCGAATCGCAGAGGTGCTGTCGGGTCACGACTGCCTGGTGGTGACCGACGACATCTACGAGAAGCTGCTCTACACCGGATCGCCGTTCGTGAACCTTGCCAATGTCGCCCCCGAGCTTGCGCCCAGGGTGGTGACGGTGAATGGGTTTTCGAAGGCGTTCTCGATGACTGGCTGGCGGCTGGGCTATGCGGCAGGCCCCAAAGAGCTGATTGGGGCGATGCAGATGATCCAGGACCAGTAGACTTCCAACGCGACCTCGATTGCTCAGAAGGCAGGCGTTGCGGCGCTGACGGGCACGATGGAACCGGTCGAGAAGATGCGGGTCGAGTTCCAGGCCAGGCGCGACCTGATCGTCAAGGGGCTCAACGACATCCCCGGCATCCACTGCCGCCCGCCTGACGGGGCGTTCTACGCCTTCCCAAACGTCGAGGCGCTGATCGGCAAGCGGTACAAAGACAGGCAGGTCAACGGCTCGGTGCACCTGTCTGAGCTGTTGCTCGAGGACTTCAAGCTGGCCGCTGTGCCCGGTGAGCCGTTTGGCGCTGAAGGGTACCTTCGGTTTTCATTCGCCACTGCGCGGACGACGATCGAGAAGGGACTTCAGCGGTTGCGCGAGTTCGTCACCCAGCTGACCTGAGCTCGTCGTCCGTCAGTCGTGGTACCCGACCAGCTGCCAGCGCCCACTGGAATGCGCGCGAAAGACAGCGATCGCCGCATGGCCTGAGAGGTTGCCGATCGCGATCATCGTGCGCGGCGCCTTCCACGGCAGCGCGTTCAAGCGGGCGGGCGGACGGCCGTACTTTTTTTCCATCTCGGAAGGGGTGAGCACCTCGACGTCGTAGAGCGTCAGCAGGTCGGTGCGCTTTGAACGAAGGTTCTTCAGCCACTCTTTGTGCAGCTCGTCGGGCATCTCGAGCCGGCGATCTTCGAGCTGAAAGGGGTAGGCAGACTGCAGCACCAGGCTCCGCGCATCGCCTGAGATGATCCGGTTGAAGACGAAGCGCGCCGAGTACTTCACCTGCTCAGCTTCACTCAGAGCAGTGAGCTTGATGGACTGCGCATCGATTTGCTCGGGCTTCTCGGGGAGATTCGCGTTGCCCGCCTCGGGGAACTTTCGCATCAGGTCTTGCATCGCCTCGCCCGATTCGGTCGGGGGCAGCTTGCGGATTCGGTCGAGCTGTCGCTGCAGCTCTTCGCTGCTGGGTGCGCGTGAACGGACGGCTGCCGGGGCGACGGCAGAATCTGCGGGCGAAGTGGTCGCCGCTGGCGGCGGCGAGGCCGGGGCGACAGCAGGGGGCTGTTCGGCGGGTTCAGCTTGAGACAACAGAACAGCGGCGGTGAGGGTGAGCAGGTTCATCTTGAAGACGATGGTAGACCAAGAATCTGCTACAGGCTCGAGCCCGATGAAACGCACCGATTTGAAGAAGATCCTCGTCATCGGATCTGGGCCGATTGTGATCGGGCAGGC
>JANOHG010001379.1:0-1239 GCA_031406375.1 Archangiaceae bacterium
GCTGACAGCGCTCGAAGAACAAGCCTGTTGGTGTCCTGCGACGAATGCACAGCAGGGTGAGAACCCGCGCAGAGCAGTTCGATTTGGTGGCGCATCGCGATGCTCGCCTACCTAATTCCAATTCGCCGCGAGTTGGGGAAAAAAGCCGGTTCGGGTCACGCGAACGCTCGAACAGTGAGTTCTTTCGCTTGAAGGTCCTACGAACCGTAAACTGGCGCTGGGGCTATATTCACAGCCAACTGCGGCATCTTGTTCCTCAGGAGCAGACATGAAGTCGTTCGTCGTTCTGGTCGCTGTTCTCGTTGGGTCCACGACGCTTGCTCAAACTGCCGAGCAGCGCGCGAAGATCGACAAACTGATGCCACGCCTGCGCGCCCTGGCTGCCGACCCGGTCATCGTCAAGGCGGTACGCGAGCAGAACGCGAAGAAGGTGCCGATTGCGACAATCAAGAAGCTCGACACCGATTGGATCGCCAGCTCAGGCGTGACCGATGACGTGCGCGCCTACCTGGAAAACGTCTGCGCGCAGCGATTGAAGAAGGCCAAGACAGAGTTCGCCACCATCTCTGAAGCGTTCGCGATGGACAATCAAGGCGCGCTGGTCGGCACCGCGGCCAAGACCAGCGACTATTGGCAGGGTGATGAGGACAAGTGGCAAAAGTCGTTCGCGCAGGGCAAGGGTGGAGAACTGATCGACAAACCGAGCTTCGATGAATCGTCCCAGTCGTTTCAGGTGCAGGTTTCGCTTCCTGTGCTTGAAGGTGGCCAGGCGATTGGGGCGATCACCGTGGGGCTCGCTCTCGATCGGCTCTGATGGTACTCCACGGGCGGCTTACGATTTATGTCTCAGTCTTAGCCGTCACTCCGATGGTGGCGATGGCGGGGCTGGATGCGGTGCGTTTGCAGCGACTGTTGACGAATGACGTCAACGCGACCCTCACGGGAGAAGTCGACGCCATTGAACAGCTGGTCGCTTCGAACTTCGACGAGCGCGAATCCGGCGTGCGCGGCTGGTCGGAAGACGCGATTCTTCGTGGCGCGCTCATCTACAACACCTTCGAAAAAAGCGACGCGGTACTCAACGTCTTGAAGACGCGCTACCCCGTCTTTCACTCGATCGTGTTGTTCACCCCCGATGGCAAAGCGACCTCGGCCAGCGGGGCGAACGTGCTCGAGGCCTATGCAAAGAGCTCTACTCCGGTCGGTTCGAGCCCCTGGTTTCTGGAGGCAATGGCAGGC
>JANOHG010001382.1:0-5007 GCA_031406375.1 Archangiaceae bacterium
GCGCTGCCCGCGTTGCCGCGCCGGGTCGGAGTGGTGACGAGCATCAGCGGCGCGGCCTTGCGCGATTTCTTGAAGGTGCTCCATCGACGACACCCTCGCCTCGCCGTGTTGGTGGCAGATGCGCGCGTGCAGGGCGACGGCGCGGCAAACGAGATCGCGCGGGCGATTCGCCGGCTCGGGCGGCAGCAGGTAGATGTGATTGTCGTCACCCGTGGCGGTGGCTCGGCCGAAGACTTGTGGGCCTTCAACGAAGAAGCCGTCGCGCGCGCGATCTTCGAATGCCCGGTGCCGGTGGTTTCTGCGGTGGGCCACGAGATCGACACCACCCTCGCCGATCACGTGGCAGACTTCCGAGCGCCGACTCCCAGTGCCGCGGCCGAAGCGGTGGCTCCGGTGTTGGCCGATCTTCAGCTGCACTTGGCGACCACGCGGGCGCGGATCCGTAAAGCCGTCGAGCGCAGGATCCTCGAAGGGCACCACCAGCTGGGCAGTCTGCAGGCGCAGCTTGGCGATCCCCGGCGCGGGCTGTCGCAGCGAAGGCTGCACCTGTCAGAGCTCGCCGAGCGGATCCGCGCCGGCCTCGAGAGGATTACCCGTGAGCGTCGCGATGCGCTGCGGGCGCTCAACGTAAAGCTTCACCAGCTGCGACCCCAGGCTCAGCTGGTGGCGACCCGAAAGGTGCTCCACCAACTCGGGGCTCGCTTGCAGTCGGCGGCGAGCCTGACCTTCCGTCGCGAGCGCCAGGAGTTGAGCCTTTGGCGCGACAGGCTTCATCAGGTTTCACCTCGCCCCGCTGCACATGCCGCTCGCGGCGCGCTGCAGACAGTCAAAGCCCGGCTGCCAATGCTGATGCGGGCTTCCATTCTTCGCGAGCGCGCGGTGCTTCAGGCCCTCGAGGGGCAGCTCGATGCGCTCAGCCCGCTGAAGGTGCTCTCTCGGGGGTATGCGATCGCTTTCCGCGTCGCCGATGGCCACGCAGTGCGTTCAGCCGACGACGTGACGGCCGGCGATCGGTTGAGGATCAAGCTGGTGCAGGGTGAGGTTGACGCGACGGTGACGGGATCCCGCCAAACGTCCTATAGAGCCGACCGTGACGACGACAAAAACGGAAAAGACTGAGCGCACCGGGTACGGCGAGGTGGTGGCGCGCCTTCAGGAGCTCGTCGAATCGCTCGAGGGCGGCTCACTGTCACTCGAGGCCTCACTCGAGAAGTTCGCCGAAGGGGTGCAGCTGGTGAAGCGGGGCGAGAAGCTGTTGGCCGAAGCCGAAAAGCGCGTCGAGCAGCTGCTGTCCGACGATGGTCGCACCGCGGCCCTGAGCCCGGCGGACGCGCCAGCAGCAGCCGCCGCCGCGCCCCGCCGCGCCAAACCTGACGAGGACGTTCCGTTTTGATGGGTATCCGGTTCGATTTCGAAGCGTGGCTCAAGGCGCAGCAGGCCCGAGTTGAGGCGTTGCTCGCTTTGCGAATGGACGCGATCGCTCAAAGGACTCCACCGAAGCTTGCCGAAGCGATGCGCTACTCGCTGCTCTCGGGTGGCAAACGCCTGCGTCCGGTGCTCGTGCTCGCTTTCGCCGCCGCGACCGCGCGCGCGACTGGCGGCGGCGAGCCCGCCAACGACGCAGCCTGCGCAGTCGAAATGATTCACACCTACTCGCTGGTGCATGACGATTTGCCCGCGATCGACGACGACGCCTTTCGGCGGGGCAGGGCGACCAATCACAAGATGTTCGGGGAGGCGATGGCGATCCTCGTCGGCGACGCACTGTTGACCGATGCGTTCGCGACCGTCGCGACCGGTGAACCCAAAAGCCTTAGGGCTCAGCTGGTGTCCGACCTGGCGTTGGCTGCGGGCAGCGGTGGGATGGTGGGCGGCCAGGTGCTCGACATCGCAATCGATCGCCCCTCAGAGCTCGAATACCTGGTGCGGCTGCACCGCTTGAAGACGGGCGCCTTGCTCAAGGCCTCGTGTCGGCTGGGAGTCCTCTGCGCGGGGGGCGGGCCAGACGCGCTGCGAGCCGCCGAAACCTACGGCGAAGCCATCGGCCTCGCCTTTCAGGTCGCCGACGATGTTCTCGATGTCACCGCGACGCCCGAGCAGCTGGGCAAGCCCACCCAGGCAGATGCGGAGGCAGGTCGGCACACCTTTCCCGCCGTGGTTGGCCTTGATCGATCGCGACAGCTCGCGCAGGAAAGCGTGCACACCGCGATGGCCGCCGTCCAAGCGTTGGAGCCCGAGTCAGGCCCGTTGGCAGCGCTCGCGATGTACACCGTGGAGCGCACGCATTGATCGTCGGGCAGGTGGATTCGCCCACTGCGGTACGCGCGCTCGAGCTGAGTCAGCTGCCCGAGTTGTGCGACACGCTGCGCGCCCAAATCATCGAGATTTGCGCGCACGTGGGTGGCCATCTGGGTGCTTCGCTCGGAGCGGTCGAGTTGATCGTCGCCCTTCACCGCACCTTCAAGTCACCCGTCGACAGAATCGTCTTCGACGTCGGCCACCAGGCGTACGCGCACAAGCTCCTCACCGGCCGCGGTGCGCGGATGAAGACGCTGCGGCAGTCAGGAGGCATCGCGCCCTTTTTGGATCCCGTCGAAAGCGAGCACGACGCGTTCGGGGCGGGTCATGCCTGCACCGCCGTGTCGGTGGGTCTGGGAATCCTTGCCGCCAAGCGCCACGCGGGCGAGCCAGGGCAGGTGGTGACGGTGGTGGGTGACGGCGCGCTCACCGGTGGGCTCACCTTCGAGGGGCTGAACAACTCGGGCTATGGCGCACTGCCGCTGAAGATCGTCATCAACGACAACGGAATGAGCATCTCGCACAACGTCGGCGCAGTGCCGCGAATGCTGGGCTTGCACTCGCGAGCGTTTTTCGAAGCGATGGGCTTTACCTGGCTTGGCACGGTCGACGGCCACGCGCTGCCCGAGCTGCTTGAAGCGACCCGCCGGCTCTCGAAGTCGCCGCGCGCCGCAGTGCTGCACGTGCGGACGCAGAAGGGGCACGGGTTTGCTCCCGCCGAAGACGATGGACGCACCCGCGGACACGCGATGGGGCCGTATGAGCTGCGTGATGGAAAGCTCGTCCGTTCTCGCGCGGGGCAGCCGACCTTTAGCGACGCCTTTGTCGCGACGCTCGAGCGGGCGATGGACAAGGATCCCCGTGTCGTCGCGGTCACCCCTGCGATGCTCGAAGGTTCGTCCCTGGTCGCGCTGAAGCACCGCTTTCCGGATCGCGTGTTCGATGTCGGCATCGCCGAGCAGCACGCAGTCGCCTTCTGCGCCGGGCTGGCGCACGCGGGGGCGCGCCCGGTGTGCATCATCTATTCGACTTTTCTACAGCGGGCGTACGATCAGCTTGTCCACGACGTGGCGCTGCCAGGGTTGCCGGTGGTTTTCGCCATCGATCGCGCTGGCGTTGTCGGCGCCGATGGAGCGACCCATCAGGGCACCTATGACGTCGGCTTTCTGCGCGCGCTGCCGGGAATGACGGTGTCCGCGCCGGTGTGGGGCGAAGACTTCGACGGGCTGCTTGGCGCCGCGCTGGAAGCCAAGGGGCCGTTCGCGATTCGATTTCCGCGAGGCACGCTGCCCACCGCCGACGGGCGCTCGGGTGGTGCTTTCTTCGGGGCCAGGTGGCTCAAATCCCCCCCCAGCCCCAAGCTGACCTTCGTCACGCTCGGCCCGTTCGCCCTGCCGGCACTCGAAGCGGCGATGGCCCACCCGGATTGGGCGGTGCTCGATGCGCGGTATGCCGCTCCGATTGACGAGGTTGCGGTGCTCGACGCGGCATCCCATGGAGCGTTGGTGACGGTGGAAGACGGTACGGTGCGCGGCGGTCTGGGCAGCGCGGTGCTCGAGTTGCTCGCGGCGCGACGGCTTTCCTGTCGTGTCGCCTGCCTCGGAATGCCGGGGGATCGCTTCGTGCCCCATGGCGAGGCTCGAACCCAGCGGGCGCAGCTGGGCCTCGATGCAGCGGGCCTCGAACGCGCGGCGCTCGAGCTGCTCAAATGAGGAAAGAGCGGGTGGATGTGCTGCTGGTCGACCGCGGCCTCGCTCCGTCGCGTACCCGGGCGCAGGCGTTGATTCTCGCCGGGCAGGTGGTGGCGGGAGACCAACGGGTCGACAAGCCGGGCGTTCGCCTTCCGGTCGAGATCGAGCTGCGCATCAAGGGTGAAGTGCTTCCCTACGTCTCTCGCGGCGGCGTGAAGTTGAAGGGCGCGCTGGATCATTTCAAGCTCGAGGTGAAGGGCGCCGTCTGCGCGGACATCGGCGCCAGCACCGGCGGTTTCACCGATTGCCTGCTTCAGGAAGGAGCGCTGCGGGTGCACGCGATCGATGTCGGCCGCGCGCAGCTGCATGAAAAGCTGCGCCAGGATTGTCGGGTAATCTCGCGCGAACGGGTGAACGCCAGGAACCTCACCGATGAAGACCTGCCCGAGAGCGTCGATGTGATGGTGATTGACGTCAGCTTCATCTCGCTCAAGCGGGTGTTGCCGGCGGTGCTTCCGAAAATCAAACCGAAGGGCCTGTTGATTGCGTTGGTGAAGCCCCAGTTCGAAGTGGGCTTCGATCGAATCGAAAAGGGAGGAGTCGTGCGCGATGCGGCGGCGAGGTCGGAAGTGATCGACGACATTCGCCGCTTTGTCGCCGTCGCGGGGCTGCTTGAAGTCGGGTGGATCGACTCACCGCTGCCCGGCCCCGCCGGAAACGTCGAAGCGTTGCTGGTCGCGCGGAAGCCCAGTTGAGCGACACCGATGGTGGGTGGTAGCACGGACACCACGCGCCCTCGCTCTATCGCTCGATTCCTTAAATCGGTGGCCACCACCTGCGCCCCATGGACTGGAGCCGGGCGCGTTTCAGCAACTGTGACCGGCGGGGCAGCAGTCGTAACCGGCCCAGTTACGGCGCGGCTCCGAATCAGCCCGAAACTACAGGGCATCACCGCGGGCCGGTTGTTGCTTAGTGACCATTCATCATGTCCATTTCCATCGATGCGATTGCCCCAACG
>JANOHG010000027.1:0-2298 GCA_031406375.1 Archangiaceae bacterium
TTCGGCGGCGTCGGCAACCAACGCTTCGTCGCCGCCACCACGTGCCAGCGCGAGCTGCCAGGCCTCGAACTCGATGTCGTCGTCCTCCGAGAGCCGAGCGACCGCAGTGAGTGTGCGCAACAGTGGAACCGGGCGGGTCGCCAGCACAGAGGCATCGGCGAGGTCGGCCCGTGCGGCTTCGAGCGCGCCGCGGGCGCGGTGCAGCTCGGCGCGCTGCGCCAACAACTGGGCGCGCGCATCCCCGACGGATCCAGTGATGAGTGAGGTGATGAGCGACGAGCGTTCCTCGAGCGTCGCGTCTTCAACCGGCAACAGCTTGAGCAACTCGTTGGCCGACCAGGTGTCGTTCGGCTCGTCGGCGAGGGCGCTGCGAAGGGCTTCGCGGGCCTCATCGTGCCGGTTGAGCTGCAACGTTCCTTCTGCGTACTCGCGCCGCGCGGTGCGTCGCCCCTGACCTTCGAGCCGAGGCCACAGCTCGCCGAGCAAATCGACCAGCGCCTCGGTGGCGCCCGCGCGCCGATGGAGCTTCGCCAGCTCAAGCGACACTTCGAGATCGTCGGGCTGCCAGGCGGCGAATCGAGCAAGCAGCTTGCGCGCCGACTCGGGCTGCTGGGCGCGGACGGCGGCGAACCCTGCTTTGCGCAGCAAGGCGGGCTTGTCGATTCGCACCATGTCTGGATCCGTCTCGTCAGTGGCGAGCACCACCTCGAGGTCCGCGAGCGCGGTGCGGGGATCCGAATCAAACACCAGCTCGGCCTGACGAAGTCGCGCGGGGATGAACGCCCCGTCGCGCTCGAGCGCCTGCGCCAGGTACGTCTCTTCGCGGGCAGTTCCCTGCGCCAACGTGCTCGCTTTGAAGAACCAGCCTGCCGCGGCGCGGGGCACCTTCTCGAGCGCCGCGCGACGCGCGTACAGCTTGGCGGCCTCGAGCCGTTCGCCGCGCTCGAGCTCGAGGTCTCCCATCGCCTCGAGCGCTTCGCCTGCCTTCTCTCCATTGGGCGCTGCGTCGAGCACCGCCACCAACCGCAGCTGGGCACTGGCGCGATCTCCGGTATTGAGCAACGCCTGGGCGCTTTTGAAGAACAGCACCGCCGCGTCCGAAGGGCGGCTCGCCTGGAGCAGTGCCTGTGCGCGCGCACCCCACAAGTCGGTCAGCTCGCGGTGGAAGCCGCCTTCTTCGTAAAGGATTTCCAGTCGTTCACACAGCTCGTCGTCTAGTCGGCGCAGCGGGAAGGCGAGCGCGTAGTTCTCGCGCGCCGCGTCTTTGTCTCCCAGCGAGTCGCACGCTTTGCCCAGCCGTGCCCGCACCTCGGCCACCTTCTCGGGAGCGGCGTGCTTCGGCAGCAGCGCGAGAACGTCTTCTAGAGCGCGGCGCGCGTTGGTCGGCCGCTCGATGCGCAGTGAGAGGTTGGCGAGGTCGAGCAACGCGTTGACTTCGGGAAAGAGGCGGGCGGCTTTTTCGAGCGCTACCAACGCTTCGCCTGGCCGCCCCAGTCGTGCCTCGAGCACCTGGCCGAGCTCGCGCAACGCCGCGGCTGCGAGCCGTTTGTCTCCGTGGGTTTCGCCCGCCATCGCGCGTCGGTCGAGCGCCCACGCGAGGCCCGCCATGTCTGCGCGGCGCCGCTGAAGCGCGCACAGCTCGCCCAACGCAGGCAGGTCTTCCGGCTCGACCTTGAGCACTTCGGCAAACGCCCACGCCGCCAGCTCGAGGTCGAACGAAAGGTCGCGGGCCGCGACCGCGAGTCGGCGCAGGTGCCGCACCCGCTCTTTTGGATCCTCGGTGAGCAGCGCCAGCGCCTTCAGGCACCGCGAAAGTTGCGGGCCATCGCGCCGCGCCTCAGCGAGTGCGAGCAACCCTTCGAACGCGGCGCGATTGCGCGGATCCGCGTCGACGGCCTGGTTGAGCAGCCGTTCGGCCTTCTCGGGTTGCGCGAGGCGATTGCGAAACAGCTCGCCCGCCTCGGCCCACAAGGCGGCGCGCCGGATTCCGTCGTCGACGACCGCGGCCGCCTTTTCCAGCGCGTCGGCGAGCTCGATGGCGCGTCCGGAGGCCCGAAAATGCGGCAGTAGCTCATCGAGCGCCGAAAGGTCCGTAGGCACCAGCGCGAACGCGGCCTCGAGGTGGTCCTTGGCGCGCGCAGGCTCAGAGAGCTTCGTCTTGTAGAGCTTCGCCAGCGCGTGATGCGCTTGGTGCGCGGCGTGACGGGCCGCTTCGTGTGCCGGAGCCGGACCTGCAAGCTCGATCGCCTGTTGGTACCCCGCGAGCGCTTCTTGGGTGCGGCCCAATGCGTCGGCAAC
>JANOHG010000100.1:0-3886 GCA_031406375.1 Archangiaceae bacterium
GCGCGTTCGACGACGCGGTCGAGGCGGCGCTGGGCGAGCTTCCACCGAAAGTCGCGAGCCTGTGCATGCTGTTGGGGGTGAGCGCGCTCTACCACCTCGTCACCTGGACGACGCCAGAGGCGCGTCAGCGCATGCGCCGGCTCGACCATTCGGCGATCTTCGTGCTCATCGCCGGCACCTACACCCCCCTCGCGTTCACGCTCGACCCCGAGTCGACGTTTCGGATGCTCGCCGTCGCGTGGACTGGCGCCGCGCTCGGCGTACTCAAGGCGCTCTTTTGGGTGCATGGCCCGAAGTGGATCGCCGCGGTGCTCGCGGTCGCAGTCGGGTGGCTCGCCGTTTTCTACGCCATGCCGCTGCTCGGCACGATTGGTCTGGCCGCTGTGTTGTGGATGGCGTTGGGCGGCGTTCTGTACTCAGTCGGAGCGCTCGTCTACGCGCTCAAGCGACCCGACCCCTGGCCAACCGTCTTCGGCTACCACGAGGTGTTCCACGCGCTGGTGATTGCGGCGGCAATCTGCCACTTCATCGCGGTGGGCAGTTCGCTGGGTGCGATGATTCTCGACTGACTGCAAGCGATTCCATGCCCGCTCAACTCAGCGCGGCCTTGAGCGCCTTCAGCGCCGGCATCGTCCCAATGCCGCCCTTCATCGCAACCAGCTTGTCGGCGAAACTCAGCTTCCCTGCGTAGAAGCGGGCGATCATCGCTTCGTCGTGCTGGTAGAATGCCGAGAATATTCGCACCCGCTCGGTTGGCTTCGCGCCCCGGAACATCATCCGGTTGAGCACCCGGAAAAACCGCTGACTCTCCCAGTGGCGCGCCGACACTTCGCCCAGCATGCGGGTGAGCGCGACCGCCGAGAGATCCTCCGCGCTGCAGATGCGCTCGGCGACGTCGACCGCGAACGGCAGTGAATAGCCGGTGGTCGCATGAAAGAGACCCGCGGCGACACCCACCACCGGGCGATCGAAGCGGGGCGCGTCGCCCGCGACCGGAATCGGCAGCGAAGCGGCTTCCTCTCGCACCACCTGCTCAATGCTCCAACCCCGTGCAGCAACCCAGGTGGCGATCCGTTCGCGCACTGCCGGTAGATCCAGCGCGGCGGTGTTCGAGTAGTAGGTGTCTTCGATGAGCAGATGCCGCTCGCTCCACGGCAGCACGTAGATGAAGCGGTACCCGTCGATCTGCTCGACGGTGGCATCCATCAGCAGCGGCTGCTCGAGCCCATGTGGCGCTCGCAGAATCAGGTCTTGCCCGAGGAACTTCTGGTAGCCGCACGGAAACGAGAGATTGGTGCCCCGGCCGTCGATGACCGCCTTCGTCTCGAGCCGTTCGCCGGTCGCCAGTACGACGTGCGTCGCCCCCACCTCGGCGACCGCGCTCTTGGTGCGCACCCTATCTTTGAGCTCGTCGCGCAGGTGGCGGTCAAAGTCCGAAGAACGAATCGAGTGGTACCCACCGCCCATCATCCGCTTTACGCCCGGCAGCAACACGGAATGCCGGTGCCAATTCATCGAGCACATCGGCTCGAGCCACGCGCGCTGGCTCGACGTGACGTCGGTGCCATGGAAGCTCCAGGTGTGGTTGCCCCCCAGCGAAGGTCCAGCTTCGAGCAGCACGAAAGAGACTTCCGGCCGCGTGTGGCGCAGCCGGCTGGCCAGCAAGCCGTTGGCCAGACCGCCTCCCACCAAGACCAGGTCCAGCAGCGCACCACTCACGAGAAGCCCAGCAGCTTCTTGCGGGCCGCGCTCTGGGGAATGCCCGCCAGCAGCCCGCGCAAGGGCACCGACTCGACGGGTTCTTCACGCAGCCCGTCGCTGGTGAGAATTCGATTCGCGGCGACCATTCCGCTCGCGAACGCGGCTTCCATCAGCATCGCAGGAAAGGGCAACTTCACCCAGTCTCCGGCGCAGTACAGGCCGTCGACGCCGGTGTCGGTGCCTGGTCGGTCGGCGCCCATTCCCACGTGGAAGGCGGTGAAGTCGCGCTGAATCCGAAAGTGCTCGTGACGAACGCAGGCGCCCACAAGCTCGGGCAGAAACTTCTTCAACTCGACCTCCAGCAGCGCACGCACATCTGCCTCGGGCATTCCTTCTGGCACCGCGTAGCAGTGGAGCTCAATCACCGAGCCTCCGTTCGATTTGACCCAGGCGGCCGACTCGTCCTCGGTGCGGTCGAAGAAGGTGATCGAATCGAGCACGCGCATCTTCTCGGTCACCACGAAGACTGGGAGCCCTTGTCGGGCAGTCGTGTCGAGCCACAGCCGCAACACCGCGTACCGCTGGCCCGGCTGCAGCTTCGAGAACTTCGCGTGCAGCAACTCGAACCCGGGCGCCGCGCCGAGGATGCTTCGCGCCCCCACCACATCCGTCGCGAGCACCACTTTGTCGAACCGCTCGTCGTTCACCACAAAGCCGCCTTCGGCACGCTCGAGCGTCGTGACCGGCGTTTGAAGACGCAAGTCGACCTTCAGTTCGGCAAGGTGGGCCCGAATCGGCCCCAGCAGCGTCGCTTCGTAGTCCTTCGTCGGGTGGTCGTAGATCAACCCGCCGTCGTGCCCTAGGTAGTACGCGTGAAAGCTCTTCAACATCTCGGCCATCGACAACAGGGCTTCGTCGGCAAAGAAGGCGCGCGAGAAAGTGTTGAACGCAATCATCAGCGCCAAAGGCACCTCGGCGCGTTTGGCGAACTCGGCAAATGACATCGTGTCGAGCCGGCCATTCGTCAGCGGGTCGTACTCGAGGAAGAGGGTCATCAGATGCCGGGTCGGACTGCGGGTGACCTCGGCGTAGCGGTACATGCCGACGTCCCGCAGCGCCATCAGGTTGAGCAACGGCGTACTCTCGAGCTCGCCAAACGAGATTTCTCCCCCGTTCTGTCGCAGCACCCGATAGTCCGAGATGGCGCGGAAGTTTTTTCGCAACCCCAGCCGATCCATGAAGCGGTTGAAGTTGTAGTAATGCCGAAAAAAGGCGTGAAAGCCGTGGCTCACCCACTCGGTGCTGCCCGGCTTCAGCTCGACCTGCCACGAGCCGAGCTTTCCACCAAGGTACGACTTCGACTCCAGGATGGTGACCGCATAGCCGCGGGCCGCCAGCGTGGTGGCCGCCGCGATTCCCGCCAGACCTCCGCCCAGCACGGCGACCTTCTTCGACCCCTCGAGCGTTGACGGCAACGACGGGTCTACGCAGTTCACCGTTACCCGGTACGGGCCGAGCTTCCAGCGAATCATTCGCCGAACGATTGGTTTCCAGCCGAACCAGACAATCGCTGCCGCGCCAAAGAGCGAGAACCACATCATGCAGCGCTCTATCGCTCAGTCTTGAGCCTGAAGGCCGCGAAATCTTCTCACGGCGACTTCGGCATGCTGCTTTCAGCTTCCGCGAGAGTAACCGGCTGACCACGGTCGAGAAGAATCGCGACCAGCATGTCGCTCATCACGTTCACCGCCGAACGCGCGCGCGCGAGGATCCAATCCACCGGCAGCACGAACGCGATCGCCACCGCGACCAATTCGGTTGGTAACCCCATCGCTCCCAACACCAGCGGCAACATCACCAGACCTGCTTCGGGAATTCCGGCGATTCCGATTCCAGCCATCAGCGAGGCGAGCACCACCACGGCTTGCTCTGACAGCGTCAGATCCATTCCAAGAGCCTGCGCGATGAAGAGCGCCGCCATCGCCTCGTACAGCGTGATGCCGTCGTTGTTGAGGTTGGTGCCCACCAGCGCCGCGAGGCGCGAAGACTCGGTGCTCACGCCCATCTTCTCGGTGAGGCAGCGCAGCGTCACCGGCACCGTGGCCAGGCTGCTGTTGGTCGAGAGCCCGGTCAAGATCGCGTCGGCGCCTTTGCCGATGTATTCCTTCGGGGTTCGGCCGCCGAC
>JANOHG010000164.1:0-8983 GCA_031406375.1 Archangiaceae bacterium
GCCCCTGCGTCTCGCGCGGCAGTTCGCAAAAAGCCGCGCGGTCGTCACCAGGGCCGACGCGCTGCAGATGAATCGGCTCTACGTTGCCGAAGGAGTCTTTTCTTCCACGGGGACTAACGCCGACCACCGCGTGCGCGTATCGAGCGGACAGTGCGGTGCGCTGCTCAAAGCGCTGGCCAAAGAGCTGGGCAGCAACCACGGGATTGCGCTGGGTGAGCTTGCGGCCGCCGTTGACGGCGCCGCGCCCGCCGGCACCGAGAAGTTCATCGCGGCGCTCGCGAAAGATCTCGCCAGCCACAAGGGTGCAGGCGCGATTCTCGTTGGTGAACACCAGCCCGCGGCCGTGCATGCTCTGGCGCAGTCGCTCAACGCTGCGCTCGACCCGGCAGGCGCGACGATGACCGTCTCGCGCGCTGAGCAGCCGCATACCTCGCACATCGATTCACTGACCGCGCTGACATTGGCGCTGACGGCCGGCGAAGTGCAGACGCTGGTCATCTTCGGCGTCAACCCAATCTACACCGCTCCTGGCGCGCTCAAGTTTGGCGACGCGATGGCCAAGGCTGCAACAGTGATTCACACCGGAGTTTTGCCGGACGAGACGGCGCAGAAGGCCACCTGGCATCTGCCTCTCGCGCATTTCCTCGAAGCGTGGGGTGACGCGCGCGCATGGGACGGCACGGCATCGATCGCCCAACCGATTATTCTTCCGCTCTTTGGCGCTCGGGCTGGCGTCTCGCTGCTCGCGCAGCTGACTGGAAACGCCGAACGTTCAGACCGCAAGCTCGTCGAAGAGACGTGGCGAACAGGTGCAGCAGCTTTGGCCAACACCAAGGCGTGGCGGCGTGCGCTTCACGACGGCCTGATTGTCGGTACCGGTCGGGCAGCGGCAGCCTCGGCGGCGCAGCTTCCCGCTGTCGCTGCAGCGGTGGGGCAGCTGAAGGCGGTGGTTCCGACGAGGGCTGCGCTTGAGCTGTGTTCAGTGCAGGGTCACGTGCTCGATGGCCGGCTCTCGAATCTGAGCTGGAATCAAGAGTTGCCCGATTCGATGAGCAAGCTGTGTTGGGACAACGCGGTGCTCGTTTCTCCGATGCTCGCGAAAGAGGCGGGCATCAAGAGCCAGGTTGATCGCAATGGCTACTCGGCAGACGTGGTCGAGCTGGCTGTTGACGGTCGCACGGTCACCGTCCCCGCGTTCGTGCTTCCAGGGCTCGCCCAATACACGGTGGTGATGCTCACCGGCTACGGCAAGACGGCGGGCGAAGTCGCCAAGGGAATCGGCGTCGACGTAGGTCCGCTGTTGACCGATGGTACTGGCGTCGTGCAAGGGCTCACGCTTACCCGCACCGGCAATACTCAGATTCTCTGTTCAACGCAGGATCACTTCAGCGTCCCGGCGAATCCGTTCAAAGAGCTCACCTTCGCGCAGATGACCGACGCGAAGGGCATCGAACGCACGCTGGGCCTGGGAGAACGTCCGTTGCTGCGCGGCGGTACGGCCGACGATTTTGCAAAAGGTGGCACCTTCGCGAAGAAGGGCAGCATCCCCAACGACCTCATTCAGCTGGGGACGCCGAACAATCGGCCCTCGAAGCCGATTCAGCTGCACGACGAGGTGACGTACGAAGGCCAGCAGTGGGGAATGACGATCGACCTCGCCAGCTGCATCGGCTGCAACGCGTGCGCGATCGCGTGCGTCGCTGAGAACAACATCCCCGCGGTGGGTCGTGAGCAGGTGCTGTTGGGCCGTGAGCTCCACTGGATTCGAATCGACCGGTACTTCCAGGGTGACGTCGATGACCCCAAGGCGGCGCATCAGCCGCTGCCGTGCATGCACTGCGAGAACGCTCCGTGCGAGCCGGTGTGTCCGGTGGCGGCGACGGTGCACGACGAAGAAGGGCTCAACGCGATGGCGTACAACCGGTGCATCGGCACCCGCTACTGCGCGAACAACTGTCCTTTCAAGGTGCGGCGGTTCAACTACCTGGACTTCACCACCACCGGAAACCTGGTGCCGGGAACGATGGGAAACCTCTTCACGACAGCGAAGGGCGACCCTACCAAGGTCGAGCGGATGAAGACGCTCAAGCTGCAGCGCAACCCCGACGTCACCGTTCGCTACCGCGGCGTGATGGAAAAATGCACCTTCTGCACCCAGCGCGTCGAGGAGGCGAAGATTGCCGCCAAGCGCGCGGGAAGAGATCGCAAGGCCTTGCCCGATGGGGCGGTGACCCCTGCCTGTGCGCAGGCCTGCCCGACGCAGGCGATCACCTTCGGCAACATCAATGACCCGCTGTCGAAGGTCGCGAAGCTGAAGCAGAGCGAGCGAAATTACGAGATGTTGCAAGAGCTCAACCTTCGCCCCCGAACCACCTTCCTCGCGCGAGTGAAGAACGAGAACCAGGAGCTCGCATGAGCGCGGCATCAATTGCGGACACCTCGAAGCATCGGGGCGACATGTCGATTCACGAACCGACGCATGGTCGCGAGCCGTTGGTTCGTGGAACCCATACATTCCACGACATCACCGAGATTGTTTGCCGGGTGAACGAGACCGAGCTGAAGAAGACGCCGCGCCCGTTCATCTTCATGATTCTGTTGGCGGGTTCGCTGTTCGCGATGTTCGGCGGCTACGTCGGCTACCTCATCTGGGAAGGGCCCGGCATCTGGGGAAACAACAACCCCGTCGGCTGGGCGTGGGACATCGTCAACTTCGTTTTCTGGGTCGGCATCGGCCACGCAGGCACGCTCATCTCGGCGATCTTGTATCTGTTCCGCCAGAAGTGGCGCACGTCGATCAACCGGTACGCGGAAGCGATGACCATCTTCGCTGTTCTCGCCGCCAGCTCGTGCGTGGCGCTGCACACCGGCCGCGTGTGGATGGACTACTACCTATTCCCGCTTCCGAATCAGATGGGGCTGTGGCCGAACTTCCGTTCACCGCTCGAGTGGGACGTGTTTGCAGTGAACACCTACCTCGTCGTCTCGACGCTGTTTTGGTACACCGGCCTGGTTCCCGACTTCGCGACGCTGCGAGATCGCGCGAAGGTGCGTTGGCGCCAGCTGTTCTACGGCGCGCTCTCGATGGGCTGGCGAGGGTCAATGCGCCACTGGGTGACGTACGAGAAGGCGTATCAGATTCTCGCGGCCTTCTCGGCGCCGCTGGTTCTTTCGGTTCACACCATCGTCAGCTTCGACTTCGCCGTGTCTCAGCTGCCCGGTTGGCACACCACGATTTTCCCACCGTACTTCGTCGCCGGCGCCATCTTCTCGGGCTTCGCGATGGTGCTCACCCTGATGATTCCCGCCCGTGAGTGGCTGGGTCTGAAGGACATCGTCACCATCAAGCACATCGAGAACATGAACAAGATTATCCTGCTTACCGGAAGCCTTGTCGGCTACGCGTACGCGATGGAGTACTTCGTCGCCGCTTACTCCGGCAACGAGTACGAGGGCTTCACCTTCATCAACCGCAGCTTCGGTCCGTATGCGTGGGCGTACTGGATCATGGTGAGCTGCAACGTGATCACGCCGCAGCTGTTCTGGTTCAAGAAGATTCGCACGTCGATTGTTTGGACCTTCATCCTGTCGATCTTCGTCAACATCGGCATGTGGTTCGAGCGGTTCGTGATTACCGTCACCTCGCTGCATCGCGACGCGCTGCCGTCGAGCTGGGATTACTTCGTGCCAGTCACCGAAGTGTTCTTCCTCGTCGGGACGTTTGGGCTGTTCCTCACCTTGTTTCTGCTCTTCGTGCGCTTCTTCCCGGCGATTGCGATGTCGGAAGTGAAGTCGGTGATGCCGCAGGCAAACCCGCACTGGTCGGGTTACCAGAAGAGCCACCCGCCGACAGGGCATGCGCCTCTTGCGGCAGCTGCCGCAGAAGGAGGGCACTGAAAATGCCATCCGTCGACAAAGCGAAGTTGTGGGGAGTGCTGGCGCAGTACGAGAACCCCGCCGAAATTTTTCACGCCTGCGAGAAGGTTCGCGACAGCGGTTACTCGAAGTGGGACGCGTGTGTTCCGTTTCCCGTTCATGGGCTCGACAAGGCGATGGGCGTACTTCCCAGTCGCCTGCCGTGGATCGTCTTGAGCGTGGGCCTGTTCGGCAGCGCGTTCATGTTGTTCTTCGAGAACTGGACGATGAGCGTCGCCTACCCCGTCGTCACCGGTGGCAAGCCGCTGTTCTCGCTGCCAGCGTTCGTACCCGTCTGGTACGAAATTACGGTGTTGAGCAGCTGCCTGACGGCGTTCTTCGGCAACTGGTTGCTGAACGGCCTACCGCGCCCTCACCACCCAGCGTTCAACTCGAAGGCATTCGAACGCGCGACCGACGACAAGTTCTTCATCATGGTCGAAGCGTCGGATCCAAAGTTTGATCTCGAGAAGACGAAGTCACTTCTCAGCGAGGCGGGCGCTTCATCCGTCGAAGAGCTGGAGAATTGAAATGAGGGTTCCGCTGCTGATTGCGCTGGTGCTCTCGTCGACGTTGATTGCCTGTCGTGGCGGCGAGTCCGACAAGCCGCCGGTGCACCTCATCCCCAACATGGACACGCAGGAGAAGGGGCGTGCCTACCGCCGCGACACCAGTGGGCTGTTCGCCGACGGGCGCGTGATGCGGCTGCCGGTCGAGGGCACGGTGGCGGTCGGCCAGCTCGACGAGGACGACACCCTGCACGAAGGGACGTCGGCCGATGGTGGAATGTCGGGCGACGCGGGAACTCCGTCGCAGAAGTTTCCCGTGTCAATCGCGTTCGAAGACGATGCGGTGAAGGCGCATGGAAAGCTTCGCTACGACATTTACTGTGCGGTGTGCCACGGCGTGCTGGGCGACGGGAAAGGCCCGGTCGCGCTGAAGGGGGGCCTGATGGTGGCACCCCCGAGCCTCCTCGACCCCCGGTTGAAGGGACTGGTGGTCGGCAAGATGTACGCGGCGATCAAGCACGGAGTGAACAACGGCAACATGCCGTCCTACGCAGCGCAGATTCCGGTGGAAGACCGATGGGCGATCATCGCGTATGTGAGGCAGCTGCAGGGAGTGCCTCCTGAAAGCGGCGAAGGCGTGATTGATGTTCCGGTCGCAACGGTTGCTTCGGCCGACCATGGCTCGAAGCTCTACAAAGCCAAAGGCTGCAATGCCTGCCATACGATTGATGGCAACAAGCTGGTTGGGCCGAGCTGGAAGGGCGCGTTCGGGAAGATGGAAAAGCTCGCGAACGGCTCTGAGGTGATGGTCGACGATGCGTACCTGAGAGAGTCGATCGTGAAGCCGATGGAAAAGGTGGTGATGGGCTTCCCTCCTGCGATGCCAGTAATGCCGATGAGCGACATCGAAGTTGAAAGCCTCATTCTCTTCATCAAGGCGCAGCAATGAGCGAGCACTCGCACGCGGTTTCGAAGCCGACTGACATCTCGATTCCGTCCACCAGCTTGTGGGCGAAGCTTCCGATGATTGGCGGAGTGATGGCGGCCGTCGGTCTGGGCGCGACTCTGGCCGGAGCGATGGGCGCCAGCCGCGACCGCGCGATGTTCAGCTACCTTTGGGCGTTCGAAGTGGCGCTGTCGATCGCGCTCGGGGCGTTGGGTTGGGTGATGATCGACCACGTCAGCCGCACGGGCTGGTCGATTGTGATTCGGCGCATCGCAGAGACCATCGCGGTGACGTTGCCGCTGTTCGCAGTGTTGTTCATCCCGATTGCGACGCTCGGTTACCACTCGCTCTATCCGTGGACGCACGTGACCGATGAAATCTTGCTGAAGAAGCGCTGGTTCTTGAACGACGGCTTCTTTTACGGCCGCGCGATCGCCTACCTCGTCATCTGGAGCGGTCTGTCGTGGTTTTTCTACAAGAATTCCACCAAGCAGGACTCGCTCACCGATGCTTCGGCGCGTGACGTGATTACCCGGTCGATGTGGAAGATGGCGGGCCCGGGCCTCATCCTCTGGGCGTTGACACTGAGCTTCCAGTCGATCGACTGGATGATGTCGCTGCAGCCGCACTGGTACTCGACCATCTTCGGCGTCTACTTCTTCGCGGGCGCCATCCTTTCGTTCTTCGCGTTCACAGTGCTGGTGTCGCTTGGCCTCCAGCGCGCGGGAGTGCTGAAGGGCGCTATCACCGCCGAGCATTTCCACGACATGGGCAAGCTGGTGTTCGGCTACACCGTGTTCTGGGCGTACATCGCGTTCAGCCAGTTCATGCTCATCTGGTACGCGAACATTCCAGAAGAGACGATTTTCTACCTGGTGCGGCTCGACGGCGGCTGGAAGTGGGTCTCATACCTGCTGCCCTTGTTGCATTTCATCGTGCCATTCTTGTTCCTGCTGTCGCGGCAGATGAAGCGCAGCCGAAGGATGCTCGGCGCCGCCGCGGTCTGGGTGCTGGTGATGCAGTTGGTCGATATGTACTGGCTCATTCTTCCGAACTTCGGAGCGCATGGCGAAGGTGCCCACCAGGCCCACTTCGCGCCCAACTGGTCGGACGCGACTGCTCTCATCGGCGTCGTCGGCGCCTTCCTCGGAGTGTTCGGCTACTTCCTCAAGCGCAACAAAGTGATTGCGATCAATGACCCGCGGCTCGAAGAGTCGTTGGCGCACGAGAACTACTGAGCACGAAGGCGGCGTCGCCCCAGCACGAGCAGCAACAGAGCTGGAAGCCACGCGCCCTCGGATCCTCCGCAGCCACAACCAACGGTGAATCGCCTCGGCCCGGCATCCTGGCCGGCATCCCGACCGGCATCCTGACCGGCGTCCTGACCGGCGTCCTGACCGGCATCCTGACCGGCATCCGCCGCATTGCAGGAGACGTTGATGTCGAGCGGCTGGGTGTCGACCCCAAGCGAGCCGGTGCCGACCAGCAGCAGCTCGGCAAGGCCCACTTGCTGCGCTGACGGAGTCCAGCTGAAGAGCCCAGACGTCTCGTTAATGGCTGATCCACTGGGCGGCGCGGGCAACGAGCGCGCACGGAAGGAAAAAATGACCCCGCCATCGCCGACCACTGCCACGCGCGCGGTCGCCTGAAACGCAATCAATACGCCACAGCCGCCGTCGAGCGTCACCAACGGCTGCGCGCCCGGAACCATGCCTCCATCGAATGGAATGCACAGACCGGCCATGCAGGATCCGCCCGCACACATCGAGCCTCCTGGCTGAAAGCCGTCGGGTGGGCAGGTGCTGGCGGTGCCATCGCAGCTCTCGGCAATGTCGCAGCTTCCGATGGCTGAACGACAAACTTGCGCTGCAGCGCGTGGCAGGCAGATTCCGGTCAGACAGGCCTGACAATCATTGAGTCCTCCGGCGCACGCCGTCGCGCAGCAAACGCCATCGACGCAATAGCCGCTCGTGCAGCTGGCTCCGGTGGTGCAAATGAGGCCGTTGGCGATGCCCTCAGCGAATATCCGCGCATGAACGCGCTGCGCGGACACAAGCGGCGACGCATCGAACCGTGAGTATGCCAACCACCAACTCCCAGGGCTTAAAGCTGAGACCGCAGGAAGAATCTCGGTCTCGCCTGTTCCCGCGACCAGGAAGCGCGGCTGCACCCCGCCATCGCTGCCGAGAACCGCGGCCCAGACGTCCCGTCGAACATCATCCGTCGTTTCATAGGCGACGACGAACTCGCGCCCATCCCAATGGACCACCGGTATTTCCTCATCGACGCCGGTGCCTGCGAACGTGAAGCTGCCGCCATCATACGGCCCAACGCCGGGAACAAATGCGGCGCGCAGATCCACGCTGGTGGGCCCCGAGAATTCCCAGACGATGAAAAAGTCACGCCCATTGGTCGCGACAGATGGCCGTGAAAAATAGCGATCTGCAGGCAGCCGCAGCGGGGGGGTGTCGAGGCTGAGCAGGTTCGAGACCCGCGTCGCCCGCACTTCACCGGTGTTGAGCTCCCAGACCACCAGCGCCACGCCCGCGTCATTGCTCGCGACCACTACCGCGGTTTTGTTGACCGAGCCGCCCGGAGACACTTCGAACTCGGGGCCAAGGCCTCCATCTACGAAGCTTCGCCGCGCCCGAATTCCTGAAGGGGAAGTGCGCACGTCGCCCCAGACGGTCAGGAAGCCGGGGCCGTCTCGTGTCGTCATTCCTCCTGTGGACAGCGCCAAAGTGGACAAATCCACGGGTGAAGACATCGCGCCGTTGGGCAGAACGAAGCGACCCCGGAAGGTAAACAGGCTGTTCCAGGCAACCCAGAAGAGCGTGCCGTTGCTGGCGACGGATGCGCCGCGCCGAACGTCGTTGCCAGCTTCAATCGTCAGCAGCGATGGCGAACCGCCATCAACCGCGATGATTGCCGCGTTGATGGCATCGCGGTTCTCGCTCCACGTCAGCAAGGTTTGCCCGTCGGTGTTGGTGGCGATCGCCGCCAGCACTTGCTCCGCAGCGACCGTCGAAAACGTAAGCGCAACGGGGTCAATCGGCACCGCTGCGGCCAGTCGCTTCCCGACGACGTGCAAGCGGCTGTTTTGGAACACGACCAGCGATTGACCGGTGCCCGTCGTGGCGAGGCTCAACAGCCCGTTGTCCGCGTTGATGCTGGCGTTTTCGACCACCACTCCGCCTGGATCGAGCAAAACACCGGTTCCAGAGATTCGGCTGGCTCGAATCGCGCGAGGAAGCAGGTCCTGCCATGCGACGATGAACTGGTTGCCGTCGAAGACGACGACGGGGCGCTGCTCGACGACGCCCGCGACACTCGCGATGTTGAACGCGGGTTGAACGACGCCCGCTGAAGAAACCAGCGAGCCGCGAACAGATTCTGCCGCGGCGTCTTCCCAGACAACCAGAAAGGTACCGGCTCCAAAGGTGACCGCGCATCGAATCTGCGCGCCCGCTGCCAGCGCGACGGGGAATTGCGCGGACGACGGGTTCCCGTTGCTGTCGAGCAGCACTCCGTAGATGTCGCCCGTGTCGTTGCGCCCATCGACCCAGACGAGCAAGTAGTTTGTGCCGTCGAACGCGATGTCCTTGACGCGACC
>JANOHG010000219.1:0-5541 GCA_031406375.1 Archangiaceae bacterium
GCCTACGCGGCGTCGAAGGCGGGGTTGATTGGCCTCACCAAGGCATTGGCGAAAGAGCTCTGCAGTCGAAACATTCGGGTCAACGCGGTTTCGCCGGGGTTCATCGGCACCGACATGACGTCGCATATCCCCGAGGAGATGCGGGCGAAGATGTTGGATGTCATCCCGCTGGCTCGGCTGGGCACTGCCGAAGAAGTCGCCAAAGCGGTTGCATTTCTCGCTTCCACCGATGCGTCGTACATCACGGGCGAGGTTCTGAAGGTCAACGGTGGGATGTACATGTGATGCAGGATTGAAAGCATCCTTTTGTGAGCAACCGGGCTGGGCTATAGGCGCGCCTGTTCACGCGGTCTGAAAAACGCAACTACGAGGGTCGAACCACATGTCAGCAACGAACATCGAGGCCAAGGTCAAGTCCATCATTGCCGACCAGCTTGGAGTCGGGGAGGACGAGATCAAGCTCGAGAGCTCCTTCATCGAGGATCTTGGAGCTGACAGCCTCGACATTGTCGAGCTGGTGATGGCGATGGAAGAAGAGTTCGAGGTTGAGATCCCCGACGAAGAGGCCGAGAACATCAAGTCGGTCGGCGACGCAATCAACTACATCAACACCCACAAGAAGTAGGAGCCATGTCCCGCCGCGTAGTCATCACCGGCACCGGGCTCATTACTGCGCTTGGAACTGGCACCGAGAACAACTGGCAGTTGCTGCTGGCTGGCAAGTCTGGCGTGGGCAAGATCACCCGGTTCAACGGGGGCAAGCTGACGGTAAATTTTGCGGGCGAGGTCAAAGACTTCGACCCGACGAAGTTCATCGAGCATCGCGAGGCCCGCCGCATGGATCTCTTTTGCCAGTACGCACTCGCCGCAGCCGAAATGGCGATTGCCGAGTCGGGGATCCCGATTGGCACCGAGCATTCCAATGCCTACGATCCCGAAATGGTGGGTGTGATCGTCGGCAGCGGTATCGGCGGCCTGTCGAGCTTCGAAGACAGCCACCGCAAGGCGCTCGAGAAGGGCTACGACCGGTTGTCTCCGTTCTTCATTCTCCAGATGATCGTCAACATGGCGCCTGGGCGGATCAGCATGAAGCACAACTGCAAGGGCCCCAACTGGTCACCGGTATCTGCTTGCAGCACCAGTGCTCATGCAGTCGGAGAAGCGTACAAGTCGATCAAGTTCGGCGAAACCGACGCGATGATCGCTGGTGGATCGGAAGCGTCGATCACCGGAATGGGAATCGGCGGCTTCGAGTCGATGCGTGCGCTGTCGACGCGGGTCGATTCGCCTCAGACAGCCAGCCGGCCCTTCGACAAGGATCGCGATGGGTTTGTGATGGGTGAAGGCGCGGGGATAGTCGTGCTCGAAGAAATGGAGCACGCCAAAAAACGCGGCGCGAAGATCATCGCCGAGCTGATCGGGTACGGCGCGAACAGCGACGCTTTCCATGAGACCCAGCCTGCGCCCGGTGGCGAAGGCGCGGTGCGGTGCATGCGGCTGGCGCTCAAGAGTGCGGGCATCAATGGCGCTGACGTTGGGTACATCAACGCCCATGGCACCTCGACTCCGTTCAACGACGCCAACGAGACTAAGGCGATCAAGACGGTGTTTGGTGAGCACGCCAGGACGCTGATGGTCAGCTCGACCAAGTCGATGACGGGTCACATGCTCGGTGCAGCGGGTGGCGCGGAAGCGGTGATTTCAGCGTTGGCGCTTTCCCGTGGGGTGCTGCCGCCGACGATCAACTACACGACGCCAGATCCCGAGTGCGACCTCGATTACGTGCCCAACCAAGCGCGCGAGGTGCGGGGAATTGACATCGCGCTTTCCAACTCATTCGGGTTTGGCGGCACAAACGCGGTGTTGGTGCTCAAGCGGTTCCAGTAAGTGGCGACGCACGTCACCATCGCTTCGGATCATGCAGGTCTTTCGATGAAGACCGAGCTGGTGCAGGTTTTTCGGGAACTGAAAGTCGACTTTGAAGATCTCGGGCCAACCGAAGCGGTGTCGGTTGACTATCCGGACTACGCGAAGAAGGTGGCAGATGCGATCAACTCTGGGCGGGCGGCGCTCGGCGTGCTGATCTGCGGCACCGGCATCGGGATGAGCATCAGCGCAAACAAAGTAAATGGCGTTCGGGCCGCGGTTTGTCGCACCGAATTCGAAGCGCGGATGGCGCGTGCGCACAACGATGCGAACGTGCTGTGTTTGGGGCAGCGGGTGACCGGAGGTGGCGTTGCGCGCGGTATCCTCGAGGAATTCTTGAGAACGTCGTTCGAGGGCGGGCGCCACGCCCAGCGTGTGAGTAAGATCTCGGAATTGGAAAGGAAAGTCTGATGCGGTTCGTGGGACTCGCCCTGGTGGTGTTCGTTGTCGGATGCCGGACGCCAGTGTCCGTCAGAGCCAGAGCAGCCGAAACTGAGAAAGATGTGTATGTCGACAAAGACTGCAGCGTGCACGACTACCCGTCGATCACCGACGTTCCCGACGGGGCGACGAATCTGGGACTGGTGCGGGTGTTGAAGGTGAAGGGCAGCAGTGACGACGCGATGTTCTTGCTGCTGCGTGAAGAAGTCTGCAAGGCGGGCGGCAACGCTTTGTCGGGGCTGCGTTGGGTGAAGGAACTGGGGAAGATCAGCGGCGCACCAACCGAGCTTGAAGCGACGGCGTGGACGCTGCCCTGACGCAGAGGTGATTCCCGATTGCGACCTTGGCGCGCTCGGGCTAGCTCACAGGCTGCCATGTGGAACAACGCGCAACTGAAGGAAGTCGACCCAGCAATCTGGAACTTGATTCGTGCCGAGACACAGCGGCAGGAAGAAGGGCTCGAGCTGATCGCCAGTGAAAACTTCGTCAGCCCTGCGGTGCTCGAGGCGGCTGGCAGCGTGCTGACCAATAAGTACGCTGAGGGCTACCCTGGAAAGCGCTACTACGGTGGCTGCGAAGAAGTAGACAAGGTCGAGCAGCTCGCGATCGATCGCGCGATCCAATTGTTCGGTGCGGAAGCGGCGAACGTTCAACCGCATTCAGGCAGCCAGGCGAACATGGCGGCGTACATGTCGGTGATGAAGCCCGGCGACACGATGCTTGCGCTGGATCTCAACTCAGGCGGGCATCTGACCCACGGTGCGTCGTTCAACTTCAGTGGCAAGCTTTACAAGGCGGTGCACTACGGGCTGCAACGGGACACCGAGACCATCGATTACGCGCAAGCCGCGGCGCTGGCCAAAGAGCACCAGCCGAAGGTGGTGGTCGTCGGCGCGTCAGCCTACCCACGGGTGATCGATTTCGCGAAGTTCCGTGAGATTGCTTCCTCAGTGGGCGCGAAGATGATGGTCGACATGGCGCACATCGCGGGGCTGGTCGCAGCGGGAGTTCATCCGTCACCCGTGCCGTTCGCGGACATCGTTACTACCACCACCCACAAGACGCTTCGTGGGCCGCGCAGCGGAATGATCTTGATGAAGGAGCCTTTGGCGAAGGCGATCAATGGGCAGATCTTCCCTGGCATTCAGGGTGGCCCTCTGATGCACGTCATCGCAGCGAAGGCAGTTGCTTTGGGCGAGGCGCTGCGACCCGAGTTCAAGGCGTACCAGCAGCAGATCGTGAAGAACGCGCAGGCGCTGGCTGAAGGGTTGAAGGCGCAGGGGCTTCGACTTTGCTCTGGCGGCACCGACAACCACTTGATGCTGGTTGATCTGCGGCCGAAGAAGATTACCGGGAAGCTCGCCGAAGAAGTGCTTGGCAAGGCGGGGATCACCGTCAACAAGAACCAGATTCCCTTTGATCCGGAGAAGCCGACGGTGAGCTCGGGCGTTCGAATCGGTACGCCGGCGATCACCACCCGCGGGATGAAGGAGCCCCAAATGGAGCACGTCGCGCGATTAATTGGCGAGGCGCTCGACAACGCGACCGACGACGCGGTGCTCACTCGGGTGCGAGCAAAGGTGAAGGAGCTGTCGACGGGCTATCCGCTCTATCGGTCTTCGTTGGTTTGACGAATGCGTTGTCCGTTCTGCTCGATCGATGACACGCGGGTGTTGGACTCGCGTGACTCCAACGAAGGAGCGGTGATTCGACGTCGCCGTGAATGCGAGGCGTGCAAGCGCCGCTTCACCACCTATGAGCGGGTCGACGAGCTGAACCCGCTGGTGATCAAGAAAGACGGGCGGCGCGAGGCATTCGATCGCGACAAGCTGCTGATGGGTTTGAAAAAGGCCTGCGAGAAGCGGCCGGTATCGGTCGAGCAGCTGGAAGAGATCATCACCGGCATCGAGCGCAAGCTGCAGGGGTGCGGCGAGAAAGAGATTCCTTCGACGATGATCGGCGAAGAGGTGATGGGTCGGTTGCCGGCGCTCGACGAGGTGGCGTACGTGCGCTTCGCGTCGGTGTACCGTTCGTTTCGCGACATCGCCGAGTTCATGGATGAGCTCAAGGAGATCCTCGAAGGGCAGGAGCGCCTGAAGAAAGTGCGCAAGTGACGGCGCGCCACGAAGGCTTGATGCGGCTCGCGCTCGAGCAGGCACGACGGGCAGTCGGGCGAACGCATCCGAACCCTCCGGTAGGCGCGGTGGTGATCAAGGCGGGGAAAGTGGTCGGGCGTGGATTCACCGCACCCGCCGGTGGCGCGCACGCAGAGATCAGCGCGCTCGCGGACGCCGGGCGGCGCGCACGAGGTGGGGATCTCTACACCACGCTCGAACCGTGCGATCACTACGGGAAGACGCCCCCCTGCAGCATCGCGATCCTCGAGCAGGGGGTGAAGCGGGTGGTGTTCGCGTCGTCGGATCCCAACCCGTTGGTGAACGGCAAAGGGGTGCGCCGGCTGCGGAAAGCGGGCGTCGAAGTCGTCGCTCACGTCCTTCGTGACGACGCAAATCTGCTGTACCGCCCGTTCTTCAAGTTCATTCGCGAAGGGCGCGCGTTCGTGACGTTGAAAGCGGCGATCACGCTTGATGGCAAGCTGGCAACGCGCACAGGCGATTCGAAGTGGATCAGCAACGAGGAGTCTCGCGCTTGGGCGCACATGCTGCGCAATCGGGTCGATGCGGTGATTGTCGGAGCAGGCACGGTGGAGGCCGACGATCCGAAGCTCACCACCCGAGGCGTCGCAGACGGTAGGGATCCCGTTCGGGTGGTGTTGGATTCCACGCTTCGCACGGCAGACAAGGCCAAGATCTTCACCCAGCGCTCGAAGGCGAGGACAATCGTCGCCACTCTTGAAGGCGCGCAGTACCCCCGCGCCGAAGCGCTGGAAGACAAGGGCGTCGAGGTCTGGCGGTTACCGGGTCGCGGTGGTCAGATCGACTTGAACGCGCTGCTGCGCCGCTTGGGGAAAGCGGGCCTGCTGCATGTGCTCGTCGAAGGAGGCGCGACGGTGCACGGGAGCTTCTTCAATGCCAAGTTGTGGGACGAGTTGTGGCTGGTTGTTGCTCCGAAGCTCTTTGGAAATGACGGCCTGACGTTCACTGGGGCCCGGGGTGTGAGTCTGGCTTCTCGCGCGTTTGAGGTGAGAATCTCTTCGGTCGAACGACTCGGTGG
>JANOHG010000237.1:0-5546 GCA_031406375.1 Archangiaceae bacterium
TGCACCAGCAGCTCGTTGAACTCCGCGCGCGCGACTGGATCCAGCCCGGCAGTCGGCTCGTCGAGCAACACCAGCGAAGGCTGAGGCGCAAAGGCCAGCGCCAGCCCGAGCTTGGCCCGGGTCCCGCCAGATAGGTCTGACGCGCGCCGGTCGGGCGGAACGTCGAGCACCTCCAGCAGCCGGCGAAACTCTGCGTCGTCCCACTTCGGGTAGAAGCCACTGACGAACTTGCCAAGCTGAGCGGCGGTCATCCACGGGTAGAAGTTCTGTTCCTGCGAGACGTAGCCAATGCGCTGCTTGAGCGCGACGGTGACTCTCCTTACCCGCTCGCCGAACAGCTCGATTTCGCCGCCGTCGGGGTGGAGCAGCCCCATCAGCAGCTTTAGGGTTGTCGTCTTGCCCGCTCCGTTGCGCCCGAGGAATCCGTAGATCTCGCCCGTCCGCACCTCGAGCGAGAGCCCGTCGAGCGCGTGAAGCTTCCCGAACCTGCGGCGCAGCTCGGTGAGGCGGATCGCAGCCGTCATCGCGTCGGCCCGCGGTCGTCATCAACTCCGAGAATCGGCTGGCAGCGGCGGAAGACGAGAATCCAGAAAGAGAGCAGCATCGAAAAGTCCGCCCTTCTACACCGGGCAGGCCATACGACGAATCGCTGAGATCCTCGAGTCCAGCTATAGCTACTGCCTCGACCTGTCCTGTTCGGCCCGAATGTTCGCCGCTGTGTGGCACCCGGCGTTCGCAGCCGACCATCAGGGACAAACCGCGCTGCGCTCGGCGTACGCGAAGAGAATGAAGCCCATCGGGTGCCCCTTCTTGTACGCGGTGTCGGGCAGCACGTCCCAGACGATGCCGTCGGTGCTCCGATAAAATTCTTGGCCGGCGTACCAGGTTCGCCAGCCACCACGAACCGCGACGAACGTACCACCCGGGCTGATCGCGACAGGGCCGATGATCGGGCCTGCGCCCATCACCTGATTGCGGCGAGAGCTGATTGGCGTTGCTGTCCAGCTCGCGCCGTTGGCAGATCGGAACAGCTTGTTGCCGTTGCTGTTGCCCCAGGCCATGAACTCGGTTCCCGTCCACACCATGCGCGACTCGATTGCCGCGTTGAGCGCGACCGAACGCCAGGTTGCACCGTTGTCGGTCGAGCGACAGGCAATTCCGCTGCTGCTGAGCGTGAGCAGGACTCCATTACCCGAGATGACCTCGCCGACCTCGCAAGGATCCACGCGACCCCCACCGGCCATCGTTGGGCGTTGCCATGTCGCTCCATTGTTGTGGCTGTAGGCGAAATCGGAGTTCTGCCCATCTTGGGCGGTGACGACGAAGGCGCCGTTTCCGGTGCCGCCGAACCCGCCAGAACGAACGTTGTAGATGGTGTTGCTCCCGTTGCTGAGCTCGATCACCGTGCCCGCATCCCAGCTTTGTCCCGAATTGATCGAGACGCGCGGATTGCGGCTGGCGGCGATGAAGTGCCCGTTGCCGAACATCATCCCCGAGAAGGTTGACCCGCTGAACACGTCTTGCCAGGTGACTCCATCGGTGGATCGCCGAATTCTCCCAGGGGCTCCCCAGCCGAGCGTCTCGACGAAGGTGCCATTGCCCTGATTGAAGCTGGTGGTGGACCACTGGTTGTGATCGCAGTCGGTGCCGATGGTTCCGCCATCGAGCAACGCATGGTCCCCAGAGAAGCACTCGAAGCGCTCGGCAGGCACGAGCTTGTCGTCCTCCGAGACGTCGTTCTTCCAGCTCCTCCCGTCGTCACACGAGATGGTGCGCCGACCCATCTTTCCGACTGCGATGAACACCGGAACTCGACCGGAGCCGCCACCAACCGCGCTGCCACCGCCCGTACCCGCGCTGCCACCGCCCGCACCACCCGCGCTGCCACCGCCCGAACCACCCGCGCTGCCACCACCCGAACCACCCGCGCTGCCATTCCCACCGGCGGTGCCTCCTGCCGCGCCACCCATGCCGCCGGGTGTGCCGCCCGCGGTGCCACCCCCACCTGCCCCCACCTCACCCATTGTTCCGTCGCACCCAGCCAGCGAAACGACGCAGAGTGTGAGGACCGACGTGAGGAGGCAGCGCATGGATGTATGAGGCTCCTGCTGCGTCGATCAGCTCACGCTCGGCAAAAATTGTGGCTGCGGCTGGTGAGTTGACGAAATCCTGCTCGGCACGGTGCGCGCAAATGGAATTTAAGGTAGCGCGAGGAAGGCCCTGTGGTTGCGTTGTGGCGTTTCGCATCAGCGCGGTCGTTCGCTACACCCGGCTGCTTCGTAGTCGCGTCATCCGGCAGTGAAGCGGCGCTCAGCGAGAAGGTGCACTTCGCAAGGGCGTCGAGGCGTTTGGCGGGGTGCTTTCAATATCGGGTTCGAATCGACAAATTTTTCAGGCGAAGCTGTCGACCCTGAAGGTACGTTGATGAAATGGCGACTCTCCATCCTTCACTGGTAATGGTTCTCTTCGCTCTCAGTTGCACCACCGGCAGCACTGTACGGGGAGCTTGGCAACGACACCAACATGCGCTCGCTCGTGCCCAATGATGTGCCAGGGATGTCGTCGGGGGTCAGCGCAGTCAGCGCGGGCGACAGCGTGACGTGCGCAATTACGTCGACCAACGCTGCGCAATGCTGGGGGAAAAACGGAAATGGGCAGCTCGGCAACGGCACCGGTGGACCGCTCGTCGAGAGCAGAACACCGCAAGACGTCGTCGGGCTCACCACGGGGGTCACGGGGATCTCGGTGGGCTACCTGTACTCCTGCGCGGTCGTTTCAGGCGGAGCCAAGTGCTGGGGCAGCAACATCGGCGGTGAGCTCGGCAACGCGATGAGCGCAGGCTTCGAGTCCAACATCCCCGTTTCGGTGGCCGGACTCACGACGGGCGTTGCGGCGATCGCTGCCAGCGCGGGGCATGTCTGCGCGCGTACCACCACCGGAGCACTCAAGTGTTGGGGGCCTGGCGGCGGTGGTGAGTTGGGGAACAACCTCACCAATGACTCGAACGTACCCGTGAACGTGGTCAGCTTTCCTTAGCGCGCAAGTTAAGCACGCAACCTTGACCTGACATCAGGAAGTGGAGTCTTCATTTCGGGGTTGAGGTGCTGATCGACCAGTCAAAAGGTGATGCGTTGCAGGGCGCGCGTAGGCAACGCCATTGCGATTTGGATAAGCATGTTGCGAACTCAAGTTATCCAATCCGCAAGGCTTGCCCACAGGCCCCCGAGCGAGCCCTCGCCAGCGGGCCAAAAAACCCATGATTACGCAGAAAAGAGGGGGCTCGTCTGTGGCACAGGCCTTGAACAGGGGAAAGACACCATGATCAACACCAAGACTCTCAACCTCGCCCTTATTCTTGCGGCCGCGACCGCGTTGCCCAGCGCAGCCCAAGCCAAAGATTGCTACGTGCTCGTGCACGGCAACATGTCGACCAACGCCGCGGAAAATCCGGCAGACGTTCTGCCTTACTGGACGAAATACGGCGACTTTGCCGGTCGCATCACCAACAAGGGTGCGGCGAACTACGCCATCGTGAAATGGAATGCCAAGAATGCGGACGCGGTCGCCTATTGGGAGCCTGCTGCAGCCGGCGCAGTGCTCATTCAGCTGCTCACGATTCAAAGTGGCGGAGGCGATGGGCTGTCTCACGCCTATCAATGCACGGCGAGCGATCGCTTCTTCGTGGTCGCCCATAGTCAAGGCGCGCAGATTATGACGTTCATCAACGGCAACGCGTACGCGACCGCGCCCTACTACAACACCGTGATTAATGAACGCGAGCCTACGAGCTTCGATGACTCTGACCTGATTCGCGACATGCCGTTCGATCAGGCGATGGCTAAGGTAACCGCGGTCTTTACGATCGGTGGTGCGATCAATGGCACTCAGGGTATGGACCGCGCGTGCGCGGGCGGCGCCGCCACCGAGCTGCTGGCGCTGTTCGGAAACTTCTGTGTTCGCTCGATGACCACACCTGCGATCTACAACCCACGCAGCAACACGGGCGACAAGCTCTTGCGACCGATGTACTCGCTCGGCGGCTATCGCAGCTATTTCTATACCGAGCTGCTGCTCAACGGCGAGGACGATGGCATCATCAACCTACGCTCGCAGATGAACTGTCAGGGGTCGGCTACCGAGAGCATCGACAAATACCTCAAAAGCGGGAGCTTTACCTGCGACAGCAGTCACAAGCGCCACTCGACAAACAGCTTCAATCTGGCCTCGATTTTCATCAATCACGATTACGAACGCGGCGCGTCGACGGGGAGTTTCTCACGCGCGACGAGCGCCAGCGCGGGACTGATGAGCTGCGGTGGGTCCAGCGATATGGCCGGCACGATCCGCGCGTGTCTGTCGAGGGTTGCGCCCTGAAGTCACCTGACGCGAAGCCCACTCGGCAAGGAAGTGTCATGACCTCCGTTTGGCGTCCGCTCTGGATCGTTGCTGCCTTGCTGTTCGCTGTAGGCTTCTTGCTTGCGCGCAGTGAATCGCAAGCTTCGACCAGGGCCAGCTCGATTGCCTCGCAGGAAGTCGCGCGCCCTGTAAGACGAGAAGCCGAGGCGAAAGGAGTGTTGGTTTCGCAAGTGGCGCCGCAGTGGCGCGGCGCGAATGACAACGCCGGCCCGATGTCGTCTATTGCCGTGGCCATCGCTGCCGCGCAGGCCGAGCGTGAGCGCCTTTTGCGCGACCGCGCCGAGTATCTGGCCCTGAAAAACACGACGGAACGCACAGAGCTACAGGAAAGCCTGCTGCGCGCCATCGAAGAGGCGAGTCGCTACCCCAGCTACAACCAACGGTTTGCTGGGGCCGATGTCGATCCGGTGCTGCGTCAGCGTGAGCCTGAGTTGCGCACCAAGCAAAGTGACGATGGCCGCACCGTGCTCATGGTGTCGTGCGACAAGAAGCAATACGACCCCGGAGCAACCGTGCTGCTGCACGCAGTTTCCGCACGCATCGATGCCAAGGAAGGTTCGACGAGCGAGCCGTTCGACACCGGCTTGCGCGCGTATCTGCTGCGAGAAGGCGGGCCTGTGCTCGCGGAGCTAGCGATGAAAGCCGATGGTCGAGGACGCTTCTCCGCGCAGCTCGATACAGCACAGCCACGCGCCAAGCCACTCGATACCGGCATCTACGAGCTGCGTGTCAGCACGAGCGACGGGCTTACCGAGTCTGCCCGTTTTCTGCTTCGTCCCGCTTACGCTCGACTGACAGGCGATTATCGCGATCACCTCGATGCGGGTGCGATCGTGATCGAAGCTCAGGTCGAGGTCTTCGAGCAAGGCGACTACTTACTGTTCGCTTCGCTCTACAACGAAGATGGCACGCCCGTGGGCACGGTCGAAGGGGTAAGCACGCTTCCCTCAGGCACGCACTGGGTGCCACTGCGCTTTCATGGGCTCTTGATTCACGACGCTAAACAAGACGGCCCGTATCGCTTGGGCCATATTCGCGTCAACCGCCGCATGTTTCCGATCTGGGAAGGGGTGGAAGCAGATCCCAACTTTCAGACAGCGCGCTACCGCCTGAACGAGTTGAGCGCCGAG
>JANOHG010000675.1:0-4471 GCA_031406375.1 Archangiaceae bacterium
AGCTGCGCGAATTCCTGCCAGACGGTCGCCGCCTCGTCGTGCTTGCCAAGGGTGTCGAGCAGCTCGCCCAGGTACGCGCGCGCGAGTAGAAAGCCGGGCCGCTGCGAGACCGCCTCTCGCAGCAGCGCCTCGCCTGCGTCGTTGCTTTGAAAGCGGGTGACTTCCCAAAAGCGGGCAATCCAATACAGCGGTTGGTCCAGGTCGGCGCCTTTGAGTGTGCCGAGCGTCGTCACTGCCTCGGCGTCGTTTCCGACGATCGCGTATGCCAACCCGAGCGCGGCGCTCGCGGCAGCGAAGTTGGGATCTGCCTTCAGAGCCTCTTTGCATTGAGTAATCGCGACCGCGAGCTGTGGGGCATCGAGCACTGCCGGGTTCTCGATGCCCATCGGCTGCCGCACCACCGTCGCGTAGCAGTGGCTGAACGCCTTCATCGCGGGGTCTGATTTCGTCGTCGCTGGCGGAGGCGTCTTGAAGCCGGTGATGCCCTCGAGTCGGAGGATCGCGTGGGAAAGCGTGGTTGCCGCGGCTTCGACCGCGACCGCGAGATCGGATCCCAGCTGCACTTCGACCCGGGTCAACTTCTTCAGATCGGTCACCACCGCCTTGAGCTTGAAACCTTTGTCGTTGCGCTCGAGCTGACCCCAGGCGATCCGCTCGGCGCCGAGCAGCTTTGCGGCACGCTCGGAACTTTGTGGATTCAGCGCCTCGATGTCGAGCCCTTCACGGGAAGCCATCGCGAGGATCTGCTTGAGGTGAATGTCGGAGAATCGATCGGTTGTCGCAATCACTGCCGTCGCGCGCGCCTGAATCAGCAACGCCAGCTCTTTGCCGGCAGCATCCGAGGCCGAAGGGGGGAAGATCACCAGCACGGGCTTTCGGTCTGCACCGAGCGCAGAGGACAGCGAGAGCAAAACAACGAGTGCGGCAGTCTTCATCTGGGCCAGCTCCTTGCGCGACCGGTCGTATACGCGTGGGGCTCCCGATCGAACCAGCCGGGGAGATACCACGAGACGCTTCGTCTGCTGGAACGGTGAGCGGCTCGCGGGCTTGAACCTGCAAACCCCACGTCGAACGTGCGTTCCAATCATCCCCACTCGTTACGAAGCTGTCTAGAGTGCGCTTTCCGCGAATCCGAATGGCCTTTCCATTCAACCTGTTCAGCATCGATTGGGCGGCGCACAAGGATGCGCTGGGCAACGATGCGACCATTGTTCCCGAGTGGCTGGCGGCGCTCGCCGACGAGCTGCCGGTGGTGCGCGAAGAAGGGTTCGAGCAGCTCGAGGATCATCTGGTTTCCGGGGGCGTACTCGCGCCGGTCGCTCCTCACGTCGTCGAGCCGCTGGCGAAGCTCGTCGAATCAGCCCCGGCGAAGGGTCGAGCGCTGGCGACGATGCTGCTCGCGAACGTCGCTCTGTGTGCCCGTGCTCAGCCGAGCGCCACGGCGACCGACTTCCTCGACCTCTTGATGGCAGAGCGCAGCAACCTCGAGTTCCTCACCACCCGCTACGACGCGAGCACCGCCTTCGGAGCCGCTCTGCGCGGACTGCTGGCGGTGGTCGTCGGTCGCGATTCTTCGCCGCAGTTCGTCGAGCAGTTGGCGGTGGTCGAAGCGCTGGTTCTCGAGGCAGACGGAAAAGACGAGGCGCCGGCCCCTTCGCCTGCGCAGGTCGAAGGCTGGCTCGCGCAGGTCAAGGCGGGCGAAGGGCGCGCGCTGGGTCTCGCGCAGCGCGCCTACGCGGTCGATCCGAAAGCTGCGCTGGCGATGCTCGATGCCGATGCCACACCTGGAACCACTTCGGTTCAGCAAGCGCACCGAGCGGTGCTCGAGGCGCTCTGCCGCAATGGGCTGGGTCAGAAGGTGACGGTGACGTCGACCCGACCGTTCACGCGCGCAGCGCAGGCGCTGATGCTCGATGCGGCCGAACGCGACTGCGTGCAGGCTCCGAAAGTTGGAGCGGCGCTGCTCGAGCTGATTACCGACCCGAGCCACGCAGTTCGCCGCCAGGCAGTCGCGGTGCGGGTGCAACACGCCGCGGGCGATGTCGAAGGAGCCTTCAGATCCGCCGAAGCGCTGGCCCTGGACTGGCTGCAACCGTCGAGGGCGGGTGGGGTGAACCAATCGCTCGGCCGCGCCGAGATGCTCGGGTTGATGACGCTGTTCTCGCCCGAGCGCGCAACGAAGCGAATCGCGCAGATTCGGCTCGCGCCAAACCCAGAGGTCGCGCTGCCTGAGGGCGATTCGCTTTGAATCGTCACACAGAAGCTGAGCGTGGGTTCCTGCATCCTCTTGCTGCTCCTTTTGTCTGTGCTGCTCGAATCGGTTGCGAGGTGGCAGAGCTTTGCGGCTAGAAGAGCGAAGAAGGAGCACCCATGTCACTTCCCGTTCGACACACGACGACACTGCGCCCTAAACCCAAAGAAGCGGACCTCGGTTTTGGCCGGGTGTTTGCGGATCACATGGTTCTCGCCGAGTACACGCCAGAAGAAGGCTGGCACGACGCGAAGATTGAGCCCTATGGGCCGCTGCCGATGGATCCCGCCGCCGGCGTCTTCCACTACGGCCAGGCGATGTTCGAGGGCATGAAAGCGTTTCGGGCTGCCGACGGCAGTGTGAATCTCTTTCGCCCGACGCACCACTGCCTGCGAATGGAACGGGGTGCGCCGCGGTTGTGCATGCCTTCGGTGGACCCGAAGCTGATGCAGGCGTGGATCACCGCGCTGGTGAAGGTCGATCAAGCCTGGGTGCCCTCGTCTGTCGGCACGGCGCTCTACATTCGCCCGACGTTGATCGCGAGCGAGGGCTACCTGGGCGTGCGTCCGGCCTCGCGGTACCTCTTCTTCGTCATCAGCTCACCCGTCGGCGCCTACTACGAAGGAGGCGTGAAGCCGGTGCGGATCTGGGTCGAGCGCGAGCAGACCCGCGCGGCCCAAGGCGGCCTGGGCGCGGTGAAAGCCGGAGCCAACTACGCCGCCAGCCTTCTCGCCGCGCAGAACGCGAAGAAAGAAGGCTACGACCAGGTGCTGTGGCTTGACGCTTCGAAGCACGAGCAGATTGAAGAGGTCGGCACGATGAATCTCTTCGCCTACCTCGGCGACGAGCTGGTCACTCCTCCGCTGTCGGATTCGATCCTCGCCGGGGTGACCCGCGACTGCGTGATTGCCCTCGCGAAGGAAGCGGGAGTGAAGGTGGTCGAGCGGACAATCACCATCACCGAGCTGCAGGTGGCGCATGGCAAAGGAGCGCTGAAGGAAGTCTTCGGCAGCGGCACCGCGGCGGTTATCTCTCCCGTCGGCGAGCTGGCGTTGGGCGGCACGTTGAAGCTGGTAATCAACAAAGGAGAAGTGGGCCCGCTGGCAGGACGCTTGTACGAAGAGATTTCGGGCATTCAGCGCGGCACGCGTCCCGACAAGCACGGCTGGTTGACGAAGGTGTGAGCTGAAAGAAGTACCACTTTTGGGAATCCGAGACGCCTACGTGATCGATTGGGACGGCTGTCGCTGGGATGGAAGCAGCGGGCACTACGAGAGTTGGTTTCAGCGCGCCAACCACCCGACGCGACCGCTCGCGCTTTGGATTCGACACACCATTTTTTGCCCGAAGGGAAAGCCCCAGGCCGCCCAGGGTGAGATCTGGTCCGTCTGGTTCGATGGAGAAAAAGGAACGACCACCGCCGCGAAGACTGAGGTGCCGCGACGTGACTGTTCGTTTGATCTGCGCACTCTCGACGTGAAGATGCCCGGCGCCCAACTGCGGCCTGGCGCGCTTGAAGGAGGAACGGGCCGACTGAAGTGGAATCTCACCTGGGCGAACGGAGGTCCGACCAGCCTGCTGTTGCCCCAGTCGCTCTACGCGGGCGGGTTTCCGAAGGCGAAAGTGCTCTGTTCGTCGCCCAACGCGCGCTTCTCAGGCACGTACCAGGTGGACGGCGAGTCGCACGCGGTCGATGCCTGGCCCGGAAGTCACAACCACAACTGGGGAAGCCAGCACACCGACCGCTATGCCTGGGCGCAAGTCTGCGGCTTTGACGATGCGCCCGAAGTCTTCCTCGAGTGCGCGACGGCGCAGGTGAAGATTGGGCCGATAATGACTCCGAAAGTGACGGTTGCCGTGCTCAATCTCGACGGCCGTCGCTTCGAGCTCAACTCGCTGGGGCGCGGAGCCCTGGCGAGAGCCCACGTCGAAGGGTTTGGTTGGCAGTTTTCGACAGCGGCTGATGGCGTCGAGCTCGACGTCGCGCTCGATGCTCCGGCCCAGCGCTTCGTCGCCCTTCGGTACCGCAACCCTCCCGCGGGCGCCAAGGCCTGCCTCAACTCGAAGATTGCCCGCTGCACGCTGACCGTCAGGGAAGGCGGGAAGAGTCGCACGTTCACCTCGGCCCACCGCGCAGCGTTCGAAATTCTCTGCGAAGAGAACGACACCCGGGTGGCAGAGGTGGGTGGCTTTTGAGGTTTGAGCCAAGCTCTAGTTCTA
>JANOHG010000257.1:0-5321 GCA_031406375.1 Archangiaceae bacterium
ATGATTGGGAATTCGTTCCAGTGGCGGGATCGAGCTACAGCGATACGGGCAGCGCGGCTTGCCACTAAGTGCAGCTCGTCGCCGAACTCGCATCGATGTTCGCAGTTGCGTAAAAAAATGTGAGGCAGCCCGTCTGAAGCGCGGTTCGGTTAAGAGACCGCACGATGTCTGGACCTTCGGCACTGCACGACGCTATCCGCAAAGAGGCCAAGCCCGGGCTGTGGTCGTTGGGCGTGAAGTTTGCGCGCGATGGCGCCGTCGTCGAGGAGTCGCGCACCGCGAGTGAGGTCGTGCTGCGGGTGAAAGCGCCCGGCCGCACCGTCGCATGGACGGTGGTGCTCTACCCGAACGACGAGGCGTGGGAATGCAACTGCCCGGCGCACTTCGACCCGTGCGAGCACGTCGTCGCGGCGGCGATCACCTTGCAGCAGGCGCAAACGCACGGAACCGGGGTGGTGTCCGCCGAGAAGAAGTGGTCGCGCGTCGTCTACCGCTTTTCTCGAATCGATTCTGGCCTTGCGGTGCGGCGCGCGATCGCCCACGCGGATGGCACCGAGGTCGCCCTCGAGACGAGCCTGGCGGTCTTGCTGATGAACCCGGCCGACAAGGCCAAGCTCCAGATCGAGCAGCACGATCTGGCCGCCGATCGCCTGCTCGATCGCGCAGTTCGCGCTGGGGTGCCGTTTGATCGGCTCTCTTCAATTCTCACCGCACTCGAGCCGGCGCGGACGGTGTTACTCGACGGGTGGCCAGTCGCCGTCTCGGCCGAAGTGGTGCTGCCTCGTGCGGTCGTCGATGACCAGCAAGGTCAGTTCGTCGTCTCGATTGTTCGCGACCCGCGAATCACCGAAGTGCTCAGCCCGGGGGTCGTGCTGTGCGGTGACGTGCTGTGTCGGCTGGGTGAGCTGGCGCTGACAGGCGCGATGCTCGAAAAGCTTCCTGCGGTTCGCAGCTATGCGCCAGAGCAACTGGGAGAGCTGACCGGCAAGGTGCTCCCGGATCTCGCGCGGCGGTTCCCGGTCGAGGTGCGAAGCAAGCGGCTGCCTGCGATGGATCGCGACTTGAAGCCACGGATTCAGCTCGAGCTCAACCAGCTCGAACAAGGGCTCTCGGCGTTACCGACGCTGGTCTACGGCGCGCCGCCCCAGGTGCGAATCGACGCAAGTCGAATGGTGTACTTGCGCGGCGCGGTTCCGTTGCGCGACGAGGCGATCGAGCAGCGGCTCATTCATGCGCTGCGCGAGCAACTCGACCTGATCCCCGGCCGCCGAATGACGTTCTCGGGCCCGGACATGGTTCGCTTCGCCGACAGGCTGCGGAAGTGGCGAGGCGACCTCACCGGCGACGCTGCGGGCATTGTCAGCCCCGATGTCCGGCTAAAGCCGGTGATGCGCACTCAATCGGCGGGGGTGGGCGTTCCGTCAATCGACTTCGCATTCGAGTTCCAAATCGAAGGTGCAAAGGTCGGCGCGACCGCGGTCGTCGATGGCGCTTCGGTCTTGCGCGCCTGGAATGAAGGCTTGGGGCTGGTGCCGATCGAAGGAGGAGGGTGGGCGCCGCTTCCACTGAAGTGGCTCGAGCAACACGGCCAACGGGTGGCAGATCTGCTCGCCGCGCGCAGCGACAGCGGGAAGCTTTCGAACCACGCTTTGCCGCAGCTGGCTCAGTTGTGCGATGCGCTCGACACCGCACGGCCGCTGGGCCTGGAGAAGCTGGCGCCCCTGCTCGAGGGTTTCGCGCAGATCCCACAGGCGCCATTGCCCTTTGGGCTCACCGCAACGTTGCGGCCTTATCAACGGCAGGGCGTGAGCTGGCTGCACTTCCTCTCGCAGGCTGGGCTTGGAGCTGTCCTCGCCGATGACATGGGCCTGGGCAAGACGCTGCAAACAATTTGCGTGCTCGGCGCCCGGTCATTGGTGGTCTGCCCAACCAGCGTGCTGCCGAACTGGGCAGCCGAGCTGCGCAAGTTCCGGCCGGCGATGAAGGTGAGCACCTACCACGGCGCCGCGCGTGCGTTCGACCCGACCGCCGACGTCACTCTCACCACCTACGCGTTGTTGCGCCTCGACGAAGCGGCGCTGACGGCGAAGGATTGGGACACGGTGGTCCTCGACGAGGCGCAGATGATCAAGAACCCGGACAGCCAGACTGCGCGGGCCGCATTCAAGCTGAAGGGCGCCTTCCGGGTGGCGCTCAGCGGTACGCCGATCGAGAACCGTCTTGAAGAACTGTGGAGCGTGATGCATTTCGCGAATCCGGGGCTGTTGCGTGGTCGCCGCGAGTTCGATCAGCTGTGGGCGCAGCCGATCGTCGAGGGAAGGGCAGACGCGGCGCAATCGCTGCGGCGAAAGATCAAGCCTTTCGTGCTGCGCAGACTGAAGCGAGAGGTGGCTCCTGAGCTGCCGCCGCGCACCGACTCGGTGATGCACGTCATCCTCGATGATCGCGAGCGGGCGATCTACGACGCGGTCTTTGCGGCCACCCGCACCGAGGTGGTCAGTCTGCTCGAAGCCGGAGGCAGCGTGCTCAAGGCTCTCGAGGCGTTGCTGCGCTTGCGCCAGGCGGCTTGCCATCCCGGGCTCATTCCCGGCCAAAGGGCAATCGGATCATCGAAGGTCACCATGCTTATCGACGCGCTCTCTACTGCGGCCGCAGACGGGCACCGTTCGCTGGTCTTTTCGCAGTGGACTTCGCTGCTCGATCTGATTGAGCCAGAGCTGAAGTCGGCGGGCCTCGCCTCGGTGCGGTTAGATGGTTCGACGACAGATCGCTTTGCGGTCACCGAGAAATTCCAGGCCGCGGACGGGCCTCCAGTGATGTTGATCTCGTTGAAGGCAGGTGGCCTCGGGCTCAACCTCACCGCCGCAGATCACGTCTTTCTCGTCGACCCGTGGTGGAACCCAGCCGTCGAATCTCAGGCCGCCGATCGCGCCCACCGCATCGGCCAAGAGCGCGCGGTGTTCGTCTACCGGCTTGTGTCGCTCGGAACCGTCGAAGAGAAGATCTTGTTGCTGCAAGATAAGAAGCGGGCGCTGTTCGAGGCGGCGCTGGGCGACGGAACCGCAGCAGCAGGTCTCACCCGCGATGACCTGCTTGAGCTGTTCAAGTAGCTTAGGGGCTTAAGGCCGTCTTCAAGCTTGGCCATTGCGACCCACGATGAGGTCTTCGAGACGCGCCGCTTCGCCTGCTGCAACGACGAAATCGCCCGCGTCACCCGCTAACCGCTGGTCGAGCTTCAGGAATGCGTCGGGTGCGATGTGGGTCTGCTGCGCGAGCATTCTCGACGCCTCGTCGGCACCAATCGTGAGCGCTATCCCAAGCCGTTCTTGCATCAAACGGCGCAGCCGATCGCGAAGCTTGAGTTTGAGCTCATTTTCTACCCCGGCCCTTCGCATCAGCGCGCCCATCGACCGAACGTATTCGAGACTCGAACGGTGTACGCGGGCAAGGGTGGGTCTTGGCGGGCCCAGCCTCGGCGCACGAGCGGCAACGAAGAGCAGCGCGACGAAGATGAACTGAAAGAGGGTCGCCAACAGGTTCGGCGACCACCTTGGCGCGGCCGCTGCGCGGTGATGAAACTCGTCGAACCCGAGCTTCAACGAACGAAGGTTGACCCACAGCTGCAGATTGTCGTGCAGATCGAGTCGGCGGTTTTGAAGCAGATCCGGCCCAGCAGAAACCCACACCTGCCCCTTTCCCATCGGGATCCGCCACAGCGCCTTGCCCGCGACAGCCACCGCATTCGGGTGGGCGACCTCAAGGCCACTGTCGGCTAAGACGCGCAGTTGCTTGATGCCGGAAAGCAGCCCGCTCGGTTCGGGCCCAACGTCGACCGTCGTTCCTCCCAGGTCGCCCAGATGCGCGTCGTTGGGCAGCACGACTTGACTGTCAATGAGCGAGAGCCAGTCGCGCATCAGGGGTTGAAGACCGGCGGGGCGAGGTGACAGGTAAATCAGCGTCCCCCCGCCTTCGACGAACCCATCGAGCGCCGCCACCTCTTCCTCGCTGACCCGCCTTTCGGTTGGCGCGGCCACCACCACCCCCTGAACCCCCGCGGGAAGCGCCGTCAACGGTCCGCTAATTGTCTCGACCTTCCCCCCTGTCTCGGCAAGCCAGGTGTGAAGCACCTGCGCGCCCTGGGGTCCGGGGTTCGTGACGGAAGGCACGGGTGAATCGGCCTTGGTGTCGGTGCCTGCCACGAGGCCGACCGCGAGGGCAGCGCCGAACAACGCGGCCCACCGCCAGCTGCCAGAAAGGCGCCTCATGTCAGCCGTTCGACGTCGTCGAGGAACCGCGCCGCATCGACCACTGCGACTGTCTCAAGCGAATAGAACGCGCGGTCGTACCAACCCATCAGCTGCGCCACCGTTTTTGCCAGCTCGGGTGCAGCGCCACGCATCGAAAGCTCTCGCGCCAGCTCGCGGTTGGTCTTCACGCGATCAGGCCTCGCGAGGCGTTGGCGTTCGAGCATCGACAGCAACGCCAGCAGCCCTTCACGCAGGGCCGCGCGAGAGTCGGTGGCCAGCACAGCGCGCGCGCGCTTCAGGTGTGCTGCAGCATCTTCGAGCACGGGTGCTGCGGTGTGGCTCGCGGTCGTCGTCTTGGTTGCGGCTTGCCTCTGGCGCGAAGACAAAAACCGCAGCACCGCCCACCCGCCGACCAGCGACGCGGCGAGCAAGACGAGGAAGCGCGTCACCACCGAATAGGTTTCGGCGCTATGCGACTCGAAGAACGAGCCGAGCCAGGCGCGCAGCCTTCGGATCAGCTGTTCGATCGTGCCTTGGTTGCGCTGGCGCGCGCGCGCAAACTCGGGGCGCTGGTAGATTTCTTCGAGTTGCGCGCGATCCGGGTTTTCTGCCGAAGGCTCGGCCGCCGCCAGCAAGGTGCCGAGCATGATCCCGATCACGGCTGAACCTCTTTGAGCTTCAGCTCGAGGTCGAGGCCTTCGCGCCGCACCCGCATGTCGGCGTAGAACGTGAGCGCGAAGACAACGAACAGCGGCCCGATCGCGGCCTGCGCGACGACTTGCATCAGTTGTGCGGGAACCAACAACAGCTGCGGTACCGAATCGGGACTCGCGCCTTGAGGGTCGAACAGGTTTCCGTAAATCACTTGAATGATAATCGCAGGCAGCCCGAATACGAGGCTGACCGAGAAGATGATCAGCGACACCACGGTCACCAGCAGGGCGAGTCGAACCTTCACCAGCCCCAGTATGCCTTCGCTGATTCGACCTGACGTCAGCACGCCGGTGCGCTGAAAAACGCCCCACGCGTCGACGTCTTCAATGGCAAGCACCTGCGCGGCGAGCAGGAACCGCA